>NZ_JACGAX010000011.1:0-59846 GCF_020138145.1 Campylobacter sp. RM9334 | reverse complement strand
AATGTGGCGAAAGTATGAAAAGTTGAGAGAATTTAAAAAATAAAATTTAAAAACATTAAAAACTAAAATTAGTGAAGATAGTTTGTAGTTGTGATTATTATGTGGTAAGAGTTAGGTTTGAGAAGTTTGAAATTTAGTAAGAAAATAAATAATAATTTTGAATAATATAAAAAACATTACTTGAATTATTTGTATAAAATATTTTAGATAGGTTAATTTTATATGTTTAGCATAACTTAATGGCATTATATATTTTATAAGATTATTAAGTTATATAGCTAAATTATAATAAAATATCTAAGTTTTAAAATAGGAATTTATATTTAGATTTTATTCCAAATATAAATTATCTTTAGTTTTTTTAGCAGGTTCAATATTTTTTGA
Source organism: Campylobacter sp. RM9334 (assembly GCF_020138145.1). Classification (NCBI taxonomy): domain Bacteria; kingdom Pseudomonadati; phylum Campylobacterota; class Epsilonproteobacteria; order Campylobacterales; family Campylobacteraceae; genus Campylobacter; species Campylobacter sp. RM9334. The sequence goes on along the minus strand of NZ_JACGAX010000011.1, from coordinate 59,462 downwards.
ATTAGGTAATTCTAAATTATCTTTGCCCTTTATATAAGCTATAATATTATCAATATCCTTATTTGACAACTTATTTGCATATCTTTGCATAACAAATCTTGTTTTGCCTCCAAAATCTTTATCGTTTTTGTAAGACTTTAACATTGATTTTAAAGTAGATGCTGAATGAGTGTTTAAGGATTTAAATGTAGTGCTTGATTTATCTCCTAAATCTCCATGACAAGAATTGCATTTATGAATATTTATAAAAAGTTCTTTACCTAAATTAATATCTAAATTATCACTAAAAGTATAATTTAATAAATCATCTGTAATAACTGCATTTATAGAATTTGTAATACATAAAAATAATAAAATTTTTTTCATTCTAAGTCTTTAAAAAGCTAGGCTTAAAGCCTAGCAATTAATTAAAATGTATATTTAGCTTGGAATCTGATTAAACTTTCTTTTTTCTTATCAGATTTGCTAAGTGTTACTTTATCATCTTTAACATCTACTTTAACAGAATCTTTAGTTTCTGCGTAAGCATAGAATGCTGAGAAGTTTAGTTTGTCACTGTATTTATAAGATAGTTGTGGTTTAACTTCAAATAATTTTTCTTTTTCAGCAAAAACTTTATTTGTTCCACTAATAATATCAACACCAAATCTTACATCTTCAAATGTATAGCCAATTGTTCCGAATACGAAATCTTTTTTACCAAAACCACCTTGGTAGTCTTTCATTACGATTTCGCCATAGTTGATTAATTGACCTTCATCTTCTACAGTATTAAGAGTTAATTTATCTTTTTTACCATAACCAGCATAACCTACATTGAAGTCTAAGCCGAATGCGTCAAAGCCAGCTTCTGCTGCATAGAAGTTACCATTAGCTGCTGTTTCACCTTTTCTATCTTTTTTAAGGCTGTTGCCTGCGTATTGAGCATGTACATTATATGCAAAGTCATCTTTGTCACCTAGAGCAACATTGAAATCTACTGCATAGAATGTGCCCCAACTAGCCATATTTGAAACCCATAGTTGAGCTGCTACTGGGTCAAAATTAGCAATAGCTGCTATACCATAAAGGTTCTTACTTGTAGCATATTTATTACCTGCTTCATCTGTAACAAATAAAACGCTACTTAAATCTCCATCATTGTTATAGTTATCAAAAGCATAAGCTGCTAAAGTTACATTTTCAATACTGTTATTTACTATTTTTAACCCTGTTCCTAGTAAATCATCAGTCCAAATTGAGCCAATTTCCATTCTACCGAATATGAATGAAGTATCATAATTTGTATAAGTTAAATAAGCATCTCTTACATTGAAAGTTTTTTTATCATTTAAATATGCTGAATCACCAAAAGAACCATCAGTGTTTGAATATTGGAATAATGCTGTAGCTTTGAAATTATCAGCGATATCAGCACCAAATTTTAATTGAACTTTATATAAATGTCCGTTATCTTCTGATCTATCTATTTTCGTAGTAACTGAATTGTTTTTTATTTTTTCAGAATTTGTATCGTATCTATATCTTAACATTCCTGATAGGTCTACATTTTGAATAGCTTCATCTAAAGCAACTGCGTTCGCGAATGAGAACGAACCTGCAGCAACAACTGCTGCTAAACTTAATTTAACTAATTTCATTTTTTCTCCTTTTTTTGTAAAAATGTAAGGGAATAGTAGCATAAATTTTGAAAATTAAGCTTAAAGTTATATAAATTTTTAAAAAAATGTAATTTGAATTATTCTTAAAAAAAGAAAACCCCTTGATTTCTCAAGGGGTTTAAGTCTCTCAAGGAGTAAAAAACTAGTCTAAGTTGCGATGATTTTAAAGAAGCTAGGTTAATACTTAGTAAAAGTATTTATAGTAAGATTATTTTTTTAAACAAAACGAAAGAGCTATAATGAAAATTAAAGAATATTTACAAAAACATATAGATAAAGTATATAAAAGTTATTGCAAAAAATCAGTATTTACTAACTATAAAATAATAGGAGTTAGAAACAATAAGCTTAAAAGGTATGCAAAAACTATAATTAAAAAGTATGATTTAAATGATTATTTATCAAATACTAATTTTAATAGTTTTGATGAAATGCAACTTTATATACATGTGCTAAATGAGTTAGATGATTATGATTTAGTAGTTAAGAATTTAAAAATAATATTAAAAATCATAGATAATTGGTGTAGTTGCGATACTATAAGACCTAAGTGCTTTGATAATAATCTTGATAAGGTAGAGCAAATCATATGCGAATGGATTGAATCTAGCGCAATATATGAAAAAAGATTTGGGATTTTATGTTTTATAAGATATTTTAGCAGTGATACCACAAAATTAGAAAAAATATTTAATATAAAAAGTCAAGAATATTATGTAAATATGGCTAGAGCTTGGTATTTTACAGAACTTTTAAGTAATAATTTTGATGAAACTTTTAATTTTTTAAAAATTAAAAAATTAGATAATGAAACTTTATCAATGATGTTTCAAAAGATAAGTTATAGTGCAAAAATATCAGCAGAGAATAAGATTTTATTAAAAGATTTAAGAAAGTAATATGTTTTAAATAAGTAAAAATTAAATATGATTTCTACTTATTTAAAATTCTTTAACTTAGCTACTAGAATATCGCAAAATTCATCAAAACTAGCTCTATAATCTTTTAAATCCCCTAATTGCTTACCCCACATACATTCAGGATAAAATCCATCATCACTAAATCTAGCCATTATATGCCAATGGGCTTTAGGCAAGTAGTTAGCAAATGAAGCGTGATTAATCTTAGTTGGCTTATAAAAACTAATCATTTCTTTTTCTATAAGCATAGCAATTTTAAAAATTTTTAGGCTTGTTTCTTCATCATTACTAAGTTCTTTGTATTCGTCTTTTGCATGGATTTCTAGCCACGGGATAGAACTCTCGTGGCGTTTAATATAGCAAAAACTATTTTCATAAATCATACTTCAAAATCCCAAAAGAAACTAATCCATTCTTTAGCTTCTTTTACACAAAATTCAGGTTTTATAATAGCACTTGGCTTATAAAAAATAACAGCAAGTTTAACTTCTAAATGTGGGTAAATTTCTAAGATTTTTTTACGAATTGCATCAAGACTTTCACCACTATCTACGATATCATCAATGATTAAAACTTTTTTAGCTTTACTTAAATCAGGAATATTAGTAATTTCAATAGTATCTAATTTTTTTTGCCCGTCATAATGAATACTATTTAATACAAAAGCATTTCTGCTTTTAAGCGCAGTTGATAATGCGTGAGTAAGTGTAAGACCACCACGAGCAACACCTACAAAAGCGTCTGGGTTGAACTCATCTTGAATGCGTTTTGCAAACGGCTCAAAGTCATTTTTAAATTCATCGTAAGTATATTTATACATAGTTTTACCTTTTAATTAAATTTCATAAATTGTAGCAAGAACACTGCCATACAAATAATAGAGATAACGATTATACCACTACTTAGCTTATTAAATTCTTTTCTTAATAATCTAACTAATACATAAGAAATAAATCCAAAAGCAATACCTGTAGTAATTGAGTAAGTAAATGGCATCATAATTACTGTAAAAAACGTAGCAACACTATTTGCAGGGTCTTTAAAATCAATATTGCTAACTTCCATAAACATTAAAATTCCAACCATTATCAAGATAGGATAAATAGCATTAACAGGAATTGCTTGAAAAAATGGTAAAAAGAATATGCAAAGACAAAACATTCCCGCTAAAAATATATTGCTAAGTCCTGTTCTAGCACCACTTTCTATACCAGCACTACTTTCTACAAATGCAGTTGCGGTTGATGTGCCAATAACTGCTCCGATACAAGTTCCTGCCGCGTCTGCTATCATAGTTTTACCTAATTTTTTATCTCCACTATCATCAAGAGTTCCGTCTGATTTTGTTTTATTTTTAAATATTCCGCCCCTAATTCCAGCACCAGTAATCGTGCCTATACTATCAAATAATTGAGTTACAAAAAGTGTCATTACTGCAGGTAATACCGATAAACTTAAAGCACTCATAATATCAAGTTTTGCAAAAATACTCATAAGCCCATCTTTTTCACTAAAATTTGGAATTGCCACAAATTCACTTGGTAATTTTGCTCCACCTATTCCAAAAGTCCAAGCGATAATACTACCTATTAAAACCGCTAAAATAAAGCCTGCTTTAATCTTCCAAGCCCAAAAACAAACAATTAAAAATAATACAAATAAACAAAATAACACATTCGGGTCTGCAAAATTACCTATTTTTAAAAGAGTTACAGGATCAGCCGTAACAATATGAGCCTGATTCATCCCCATAAACGCTAGAAAGCACCCAATACCAGCACTTATAGCACGGCGAAAATCTTCAGGAATGCTTTTTAAAATAAAAATACGAAAATTTGTAAAAGAAAGAACTAAAAATATAAAACCACTTATAAAAACAGCACCTAAAGCAGTTTCAACAGGAATTCCTTGACCTTTACACATTGAAAATGTAAAAAATACATTAAGCCCCATACCTGTACTCATTGCTATTGGAGAATTTGCAAAAAGTCCTGTAAATGCAGTTGCTATTATAGTTACTAAAGCAGTTGCTAGCATTAAAGCTTCTACACTAAGCCCAGTATTGCTTACTATAAAAGCATTAGTTGGAATAATATAAAGCATTGATAAAAATGTTGCTAAAGCACCATTAAACTCATTTTTAACACTTGTATTGTTTTCTTTTAACTTAAAAAAGTCCATTTTTTTCCCTTATAAAAAAATATTTAGCGTAAAGCACCTAAGATTAAACACAATAAGATTAAAAATTCTAGCTCATAGCAGTATCCTTTTGTTTGTAGTAAGAAATTATTAGATTAAATTGTTTGAAAGTATATTTTTTGCAATCATATATTAATTGCATAATGAGTTTGAATGATGTTTTTAAAATGGAGCTAAAAACATATAAAGAATTCAATCAATATTCCTTAATCTCATTATATAAACTATCTCTTTCTATTGGAATTAAATTTGATGTTTTGATATTGTCTATGAAGTCTTGTAGCGTAATGCCATTCGCACTTTTTGCACCACCTGCACTTTGGATATTTTCTTTTTCTATTGTTCCATCAAGGTCATTTGCTCCGTATTCTTGAGCCACCATTGCAAGGTTTAATCCTAAAGTCGCCCAATAAGCTTTAATATGAGAGATATTGTCTAAAACAAGCCTTGCTATTGCAATAGTTTTTAGAATTTCTATACTTCCAAGCGGTTTTAAATCCTTTAAAAACGAATTGTCTTTTTGCCATACTAACGGAATAAAAGCATTAAATCCTTTGCTGATATCTTGTTGTTTTCTTAGTCTTAGCATATGGTCAATTCTGTTCTCACGACTTTCAATGTGTCCAAAAAGCATAGTTGCATTACTTTGTTTTCCTTTTTGATGCCATAGCCCATGAATCTTAAGCCAATTATCAGAACTAACTTTGCTAGCACAAAGCTCATTTCTAACTTTTTCATCAAAAATTTCAGCACCGCCACCCGGCATAGAATCAACTCCATATTCAAGCATTTTGTCAATTACTGCAGAATAATCTCCATCAAAAAAACTCTTTGCAATAAAATTAATTTCAGCAGCTGTCATTGCTTTAATATGTAAATGTGGGTATTTATCTTTAATTTTTCTAAAAATCTCAAAATACCATTCCCAACCACCTTTTTTATTGTGAGCTGAAACAATGTGTATTTCTTTTGTCCCACGAGTAACGGTATCATCAACTATTTTTAAGATTTCTTCGTGTGTTAGATGATATGGATTTGGATTGTGCCTATGAGCTGAAAATGCACAAAAAGCACAAGTATCAACGCACATATTTGTAGGATTTATGTGACGATTACAATTAAAATAAACTTTTTTTCCGTGAAGTTTTAATCTCTTTTTATTAGCGTAAAACCCTAAGACTTGCAAATCTAAATCGTATAACTTATAACAATCTTCTTCGCTTAATCTTTTACCTTCGTCTAACGCTTCTAAAATATCCATTTACCATCCTTAAAAAAGAAAAGTGATTATATTTATCTTTGTTTAACAACTTACTATAAATTAGCGTAATTTTTATTATTAAAGGATTAAAAATGTGCGGAATTGTTGGGTATTTAGGACAATTAGAAAAAAAAGAAATTATATTAAAAGGATTAAAAGAGCTTGAATATCGTGGATATGATAGTGCTGGTATGGCTGTGTTGGAAAAAGACGAATTGAGTTTTTTTAAAAAAGCTGGAAAATTAGAAAACCTAGCAAATTTTATGAAAAATTTAAACTTTAATGATGAAGGTGTAGCCATAGGTCATACTCGTTGGGCAACTCACGGAAAACCTGATGATACAAATTCTCATCCACATTACGGCGAATATTCTTGCGTAATACATAATGGAATTATAGAAAATTATAAAGAAATAAAAGAAGAACTAAAAACCACACATTTTAATTCGCAAACAGATACAGAAGTAATTGTTCATTTATTTGAAAAATACGCAAATACTTTAAGCCCTGAAAAAGCTTTTAGTGAAGTTATTAAAAAAATTGATGGAGCTTATGCAATATTATTAATCACAAAAAAAGCTCCAAATACTATATTTTTTGCTAAGAAAAACGCACCGCTAATAATAGGAAAAGGCTCAAATAATAGTGAGTTTTATATGGCATCTTGTGATGCTCCGTTGGTTGGAATTTGCAAACAAGTTGCTTATTTAAACGATGGAGATTTTGGCTTTTTAGATAAAAATGGAATTCATTTATTAAATGGCGTTGTTGAGTTTAAAGAATTAAATTGTGATAAAGAAAGTGCTTTAAAAGATGGGTTTGATACTTTTATGGAAAAAGAAATCTACGAGCAAAGCCAAATCGTTCAAAATATATTAATAGGAAGAATTATTAATGATAAAGTATGTTTTGATGAGCTAAAGAATTTAAATCAAGACTTTAGTAAAATCATAATTTGCGCTTGTGGCACTAGCTATCACGCAGCATTAGCATCTAGCTATATTTATGAAAGAAGTGCTAATATTGAATGCCGTGTAGAAATAGCAAGTGAGTTTAGATATAAAAATGGCTTTTTAGATAAAAATGCTTTATTCGTTTGTATATCTCAAAGCGGCGAGACAGCTGATACTCTTGAAGCTTTAAAAATAGCAAAAAATGCTGGGCTTAAAACTTTAGCATTATGCAATGTTGATAATTCAAGCATAGCAAGAGAAGCTGATTATTGTATTTTAATTCGTGCAGGGATTGAAAAAAGTGTAGCAAGCACTAAAGCGTTTTGCGCTCAAATGCTAAATCTATGGCTACTAGCATTGTATTTGAATAAAAATCCTAATTTAGATATTAAAAAAGAATTACTTGCTATTAAGGATTTATCTAATGTATTAAAAGTAAATAAAAATACTCACGATAAACTAAAACGCCTAAGCAAGCGATACTTACACGGACACGGATTTTTCTTTATAGGTAGAGATTTATTTTATCCTTTAGCACTTGAAGCAGCATTAAAATTAAAAGAAATAAGCTATATGCACGCAGAAGGCTATGCAGCAGGAGAGATGAAACATGGTCCTATCGCACTTGCTGATAGCGAATTATTTACAATTGCATTTATGCCGAAAAATATTTTATATGATAAAACTCGCTCAAATGTCTTAGAATTAAGCGCAAGAGATGCAAATATTTTAGCAATTTCTCCTATTGAGTTTAGCGAGGCTGATGATTTTATAAAAACAAGCGAACAAGAACATTATCTAAGCGAGTTTTTTGAAATGATGGTAATTATGCAATTATTTGCACTAGAAATTACAAATCGTGTTGGTGCAAATGTAGATATGCCAAGAAATCTAGCAAAAAGCGTAACGGTTGAATAAAGAATTTAAATTAGGATAATTTCCTAATTTAAATTCCATAATTTTATTCATTTATGGCATTTAAGTGCTGTTCTATTTCATCAAGGCTATTTGTATGAAAATTTCTTAATTTTATATTTGAATAAAATAAGCCATTGGTTTTGATTTTTAAAAATCTCTTTTTTCTTTTATAGCTTTTAATATCGCTTAGTTTTATGTATTTTGTAAAAAATATAAATCTAACTCCAATTCTATCTTTATACAAAATCACTTTAATTATAGGCATATCATAAATATAAATCACAAGCAAAATTGAGAAAAATATGCCTAAATAAACAAAGCCTGCTTTAAAAGCTCCTTGTGTTATTGCAATAATCAAATAAATAAATATAAAATACAAAACACTGCTAAAATCTAATTTAGATTTAATTATTTTCGCATCCATAATTTACTCATTAATTGATAAAATCTCAGCTCTTCCATTTACAATAGCTACGCAGTGTTCATAATGAGCAGTATTTAATCCATCTGCTGAAGCAGTTTCCCACATACCTTTTAGATTTTTAGGTCTTCCATCTTTTTGACAAATCATAGGCTCTATACAAAATACCATTCCATTTTTAATCTTTGGACCATTTTTAATACTATCATTTGGGTGTAGATAGTTTGGTATTTCAGGCTCTGCGTGTGGTTTTCTACCAATGCCGTGTCCGCAAAATCCTTCTAGTGGAACAAAACCACGAGAGCGAATAAAGTCTTCTAAAATCTTGCTAAGCTCTTTAAATCTCATACCATCTTTAATATGACTTATTGCATTTAACAAGCAATCCTTACTGCAAGCAATTAATTCTTCATCTTTTTTAGAGATTTTGCCAACACCATAAGTCCTAGCAGCGTCGCCATAATATCCATCTATGAAAGTTCCAACATCGCAACTTACAATATCGCCTTCTTTTAAAACTCTATCATCAGGAATTCCATGAATGCAAGTTTCATTAAGACTAATGCAAATTGCACCTGGAAAACCATAAAGCCCTTTAAAAGCTGGTTTTGCACCAAGGCTTAAGATATAATCTTCTGCAGCTTTATCTAATTCTTTTAAAGAAATTCCTGGTTTTATTAAAGTTTCAAGATAATCTAGCGTTTTTGCAACCATTTTATTAGCTACTCTTAATTTTTCTATTTCTGCTGGTTTTTTAATTTCTATCATATTCATCCTTTCTTACTTTATACCCCAAAAATACAAGCACTAAGGCTATTATAAATTGAGAGATATTATCTTTATTAAAACCCACATAGTCTAACATTGAAGCATTAATTATAATTATACCAATGGCTGAATAAAGAAATATTTTAGTTAAAAGCCCAGTATTAGCCATTCTTGTGCAAGGACATTTTCTACTAAGTCTTTCTATTTTTTCATTTTTTGGTGATGCTTTTTGAAAAAACCAAGCCATCAAACCAAAAAATACTAAAATTAATTCTATTATTAACATTGCTTAATGTATCTTATCCAAGAATCAAAATGTGGTTTTTCTAAACTAACTTTTGTTTGATTTCCATGACCTGGTAGTAAATAAAAATCATCTTTTAAATTCTTTGCTTTTTCAAGACTATTTACCATATCATCAGCATTTGAGAACTCAAAATCCCATCTGCCTATACTTCTTTCAAATAAAAAATCCCCACTAAAATAAACATCATCAAATTCAATCATAGAACAACCTGGAGTATGACCTGCAAAATGATGAAAAGTAAATTTTAAACCATTAAATACTAATTCTTCTTTGTCTTCAACGGCTATTGCTATATCATCGCTTGGTAAAAAACCATAAAAAGGATTTTTTAACATAAATATATCATCTTTTGGGGTGTATAAAGGAGCATTAAATTCTTGTGCTACTAATTTATTGTCCCATATGTGGTCGTGATGTCCGTGGGTGTTTAAAATTGCTAGAACTTTGCTTGAGTTTTCTTTAATAAAGCTTAAAGCACCTTTGCCTGGGTCTATTACAATATCTCCTAATTCGTGCTTTACAATATAACAATTTGTAGCGTAATCTCCACAAGGTCTTACTAAAATCTCATACATTTTTAATCCTTTCATAAAAATCTTTTAATATCTTAGTATCTTTACTAGCTCTAAAATCAATTATAATTTCTGATTTAAAATCTTTATTAAAAAATTCATCTTGCATAGTTTGTGCTAAAATTTTTGCTGGGTCAATCAATGTGGCTTTAGGAAAATAAGTTTTAAATTCTTGCTCTAAAAATGGATAATGAGTACAAGCATAAAGAATATAATCATAATTATTTTTATTAAAATAATTTGCAAAATCTTCACTCGCTTTAGAATAATCCATACTCTCAACAATAGGAACAAAAGAAATAGGACTTATAAAATCAGCTTTTATATTATATTTTTTACAAGCGTTTTGATAAAGCCCTGAGCTAAGAGTTGCTTTTGTAGCTACTACTAAAGAATTTTGATTATTAGCAATTTGACTAAGCCCTAAAATACCATAATCACTTATAGGAAGAACTTTAATAGCTACATTTAGCTCGCTTAAAATTGAGCTAACTGTGTTACAAGCTAAAATAATCAAATCTACATTTAAACTTGTTAAATAATCAATTGCATTTTGACCGATTTTTAAAATTTCTTCTTTGCTTTTAGTTCCAAATGGGACATTTTTATTATCAGCATAATAAATTATTTCTTTTGCTACACGGCTTTTTACTAATAATTTTAAAGTTCCAAGCCCACCTACACCACTATCAAAAATTGCTATTTTATTTAGCATTTATATACCTTCTTGCATCTAAATATCTTGTATTCCAATATCTTACATTAAGGCTTTGAATTCTTGTTCCACCTTTTGAAGATAAATGTATAAAATTGTTATTTTCAAGATAAATTCCAACATGTAAGCCAAAAGGTCCATCTGTTCTAAAGAACACTAAATCTCCTGCTTTAAGCTTAGATTTTGAAACTTTTTTACCACCTAATCTTTGTTCTTTTGTGCTTCTACTTAGATTAAATCCATATACTTGTTTATAAATCTCTTGAGTAAAAAAAGAACAATCCGCACCTTTGTTTTTATTAGTGCCGCCAAGTCTATAAGGAGTATATCTCCACTCACTTGAAGAATTTAAAATACGCTCTACAATTTTATTTGTTTGTTGTACTTTTTCTATATCCAATTTAGTATCAAAAATAGCATTAGGAGTAAACATTTGTGCTGGATAATTAGAATAAACATCATCAATTAACACTACACCATTGATTTTATTTTGATAGTTTTCATAGTTATTGTTGGCTATATTTTGCGAACAAGCCACAAAAAATATAGCCAAAATAATCGGCAAAAATATTTGCCTATTTATAATCATAAGCCTACTGCACTTAAGGTTTGATATTTATTCACATACATTTGAGCTTCAATTTTTCTCATTGTATCAAGTGCTACCTGAACAACAATTAAAACTGATGTTCCACCAAAATAAAATGGAACTCCCATAAATTTAGCTAAAAGCCAAGGAAGCGTAGCGATAATTGCTAAATATATTGAGCCACTTAATGTCAAGCGACTTGCAATTTCATTTAAATATAAAGCTGTTCCTTCTCCTGGACGAATACCTGGAATAAAACCACCTTGTTTTTTTAGGTTTTCTGAAATATCTTTTGCATTAAATGCAATTGATGCGTAAAAATATGCAAAAAAGATTACAAAAAAGAATGTAAAAATATGAAATACATAACCATTTGGATTGAAAATATCATTAATTTTCATAATGTATTCATTTGTACTTGATTGTAAAACAGTAGCAGGAAATGTCAAAATTGCACTAGCAAAAATTGGAGGAATTACACCACTTAAATTTAATTTAATAGGAATATAATTCATAATTCTTTTATTTTGATTTTGCATTAAAACTTTTCTACTATAAGAAATTGGAATTCTTCTTTCTCCCAATTCTACATAAATAATAGCACCAATAGCTGCAATAATAACTAAGGCAATACCAATTACTACTAAGAAATTTAATTCACCAGTATTTACAAGGTTAATTGTGCTAGAAATCGCACTAGGAATTCCCGAAACGATACCAGCAAAAATAATTAATGAAATACCATTGCCAATACCTCTTTGAGTAATTTGCTCGCCTAACCACATAAGCAACATAGTTCCAGCTAACATACTAGCAGCGCTTAAAGCTATAAATGTATTAAAATCAATCATAATAGCAGCTTCACCTGTTCTTGAGTGTAAGCTTTGAAGCCCTACTGAAACTCCAACACTTTGAATTAAAGTAATTACAATAGTTGCTACACGAATAATTTGCATATATTTAACCATTCCATCGCGTTCTTTTTTCATACGACCGATATTTGGAAATGTTGCTGCAAGTAATTCCATAATAATTGATGAAGTAATATAAGGCATTATACCTAAAGATATGATTGATAAACGCTCAGCAGCTTTTCCACTAAACATATTAAACATACCTAAAGCATTATTTGTGTTTGATTCAAAAAATTCTTTAATTACATCTACATTTACGCCAGGAACTGGCACGTAAGCCAGTATCCTGTAAGCAAATAAAAGCGCCAATGTTATAAAAATTTTATTGGCAAGATTTTTATTCATTATTTACTTCCGCTAGTTTTAATGTTTTCGTCTTTGATTTTTGCTACTAATGAACTAGCACTTGCGCCAATTAATTTTATTTTCTTAACGCTTGAAGAAAATTTATGAACACTTTTTAAGCTTTCAAAAGTAATTTCTTTTAATTCTTTAATAGCTGTAACTTTTTCAACATTAATTACATAAGGTTTTTCAAACTTAGAAGTAAAACCAACTTTAGGTAATCTTCTTTGAAGTGGTTGCTGACCACCTTCAAAACCTCTTTTTTCATTATAACCTTTTCTAGCTGTTTGACCTTTGCCACCTTTTGTAGCAGTTTTTCCCCAGCCAGAACCTTGACCACGGCCTATTCTTTTTGTTTTATGAGTAGAGCCTGCTGCTTTTTGTAAATTTTCAAGTCCCATTTTTTATCCTTTCAACATACTTAAAGCTTTGATTGTAGCTCTTACAACGTTGCCTGGATTTGATGAACCAAGTGATTTTGTAAGAATATCTTTAATACCTGCAAGTTCAATAATTGGACGGCTTGAACCACCTGCGATAACTCCAGTACCTTCGCTAGCAGGTTTTAATAAAATACGGCTTGCATTGTATTTTACTTCAATATCGTGTGGGATTGTTTGGCCACGAAGTTTAACTGAAATGATATTTTTGAACGCATCATCTACTGCTTTTTTAATAGCATCAGGAACTTCTTTAGCTTTACCATAACCAACACCTACAAGGCCATTTTTATTACCTACAATTACAAGTGCTGTAAATCTAAAGCGGCGACCACCTTTAACAACCTTTGTAACTCTACCGATATCAACAATTACTTCTTCAAATTCTTCTCTATTATATTTTTCCATAATTTATCCTTATAGTTTGATACCGTTTTCTCTTAAAGCATCAGCAAAAGCTGCTACAACACCATGGTATAAATAACCATTTCTATCAAAAACTGCTTCTTCAATTTTTGCTGCTTTTAAGCTTTTTGCAAATTCAGCTGCTAATTTCTTAGCACCTTCAATATTTGCTTTAATGCCTAATTTTTTACCATTTACGCTAGCTATTGTGTGAGCTTTTACATCATCAATTGCTTGAACATAAAGTGTTCTATTTGATTTAAAAATAGATACTCTTGGTAAAGTTGCACAACCGCTAATTTTTGCACGAATTCTCTTTTTTCTCTTAATTCTAAGAGATAATTTTCTTTTTAAGATATTTGCTCTCATTATTTATCCCTTACTTCTTAGATGTTTTACCAGCTTTGCGAATAATACGCTCATCTGAATACTTAATACCTTTACCTTTATATGGCTCAGGTGGTCTAAATTCACGAATTTTAGCTGCAACTTGACCTACTACTTGCTTATCAGCACCTGTAATTACGATAGTATTTTTCTCAACTGCTATTTCAATGCCTTCTGGAGCATCAAAAATTACTGGATGTGAGTAACCTAAAGCCATTTCTAAAGTTTTACCTTTCATTGCAGCTTTATATCCAACACCATTTATTTCTAATACTTTTTTAAATCCTTGAGTAAGACCTATTACTATATTATTAGCTAAAGCTCTGTAAGTTCCCCAATAAGCTCTTGAACTTCTATCATCACTTTTTGGAGTGAATACTACTTGATTGTCTTTAACTTCTACATTTACATGGCCTTTAAAATCAAGTTCTTTTTTTACATTTCCTTTAGTAAAACTAAGAACATTACCATCTACTTTAGCTGAAATTCCAGCTGGAATTTCAATTGGTTGTTTTCCTATTCTTGACATATTTTTCCTTTTTATTTGTCTAGGGAAAGCTTAAGCTTTCCGAATGCCATAAAAAGCATTAATTACCAAATAGTGCAAAGTACTTCGCCACCGATGCCTTCTTTATAAGCAACTTCATTGCTAATAACACCTTTGCTTGTACTTACAACTATTGTTCCATAACCGTTTTTAAATCTTTTGATTTCATCTTTACCACGGTAAACTCTACGACCAGGTTTGCTAACACGCTTTATTTCATTAATAACGCTTTTGCCTTTTTCATCATATTTTAAAACTACATTGATGAATTTCTTTTTATCTTCTTCAACAACGCTATAATCTTCAATATAACCTTTCGCTTTAAAAATATCAACAATAGATTCTACAACTTTTGAATGTAGTAATTTTGTTGTATCTAATTTACGAAGTGCTGCATTTCTAATACGAGTTAGTGAATCTGAAATTAAATCGTTAATCATAACTTCTCCTTACCAGCTAGCTTTCTTAAGACCAGGAATTAATCCTTCATTAGCCATTTTTCTTAGGCACACACGGCAAATTCCAAAATCTCTATATACTGAGTGTGGACGACCACAAATTTGGCATCTTGTATAAGCTCTAACTTTAAACTTAGCTGGACGAGCAGCTTTTGCTATCATTGATTTTTTTGCCATATTACTTTCCTTTTGTGAAAGGCACACCGAATAATTCTAATAATCTTAATGCCTCTTTATCGCTATTTGCTGTTGTTACAACATTTATATTCATACCATGGGTTCTTAAAATTTGGTCATATACAACTTCAGGGAACATTAATTGTTCATTTAAACCGAAGCTATAATTTCCACGACCATCAAAACCATCTCTACTTAGGCCTCTAAAGTCTTTAACTCTTGGTAATGCAATAGAAATTAACTTATCTAAAAACGCATACATATTGTCTTTTCTTAAAGTTACCATTACACCAACAGGGAAACCATCTCTTACTTTAAAACCAGCAACTGATTTTTTAGCTTTAGTTACAACTGCTTTTTGTCCTGAAATTAAACTAATTGTATCAACAATGCTTTGTAATACTTTTTGATCTTTAGTAAATTCAGCACCTAAACCAACGCTAATTACAATTTTTTCAATAGCAGGAATTAACATAGGATTTTTAATATCAAATTCTTTAGCAATAGCAGGCTTAATGCTATTAACATATTTTTCTTTTAATCTCATATTATGCCTCCACCTTTGCTACATTTGAAATATCCATAGGCATTTCCTTATTTACAAAACCACCTTGTGGATTTTGCTCGCTTGGTTTAACTGCTTTCTTAGCAATTTTGCAACCTTCAACGATTACTTGATTTTTCTTAGGAAAAACTGCCTTTACAACACCTGTTTTACCTTTATCATCACCTGCGATAATTTTTACATTATCACCTTTTTTAATTTTAAATTTAACAGCCATTATAAAACCTCCGGAGCTAGTGAAACAATTTTCATAAAGCCACCATATCTTACTTCTCTACCAACTGGCCCGAAAATACGAGTTCCAACTGGCTCTCTTTTAGCATCTAAAATAACTGCTGCATTTTCGTCAAAACGAATTAATGAGCCATTTTCTCTTTGAACTTCTTTTTTAGTTCTTACGATTACAGCTTTAACTACTTGACCTTTTTTAATTTTACCATTTGGTAAAGCTTTTTTAACAGATGCAACTATAACATCACCTACAGTAGCATATCTTCTCTTGCTACCACCTAATACTTTTATACACATAATTTCTTTTGCGCCGCTATTATCAGCAACTACAAGCCTTGTAAAACTTTGAATCATTACTCAACTCCTGCTGCTAAGATTGTTTTAAGACGAAAAGATTTGCGTTTTGACAATGGTCTGCATTCAATTGCCACAACTGTATCGCCAACATTAGCAGTATTTTTTTCATCATGAACTAAATATTTTTTAAAGCGTTTTACAATCTTTCTATATCTTGGGTGAACAACTTTACGCTCAACTAGAACGCTAACTGTTTTATCACCTGATTTTGCAACGATTACGCCTTGTATTTCTCTTTTAAAACTCATAATTAGCCCCTTATTTCATAGCTGATATTGCAGTATTGATTTTAGCAATATCTTTTCTTACTACGCGAAGCTCATTTGTATTTGTAAGCTGCATCGTTTTAAGCTTTTGTTTTAGTGTAAATAAAAGCACCTTTTTCTCTTTTAACATAGCATTTAATTCTTCTGCTGTTTTATCTTTTAGCTCAGTATATTTCATTTTCACTCTCTCTTGTAACGAACTTAGTTTTAAATGGTAATTTACTCATAGCAAGTGCAAGAGCTTCTCTAGCCATATCTTCACTAACGCCTGTCATTTCAAAAAGAATTCTGCCTGGTTGAATATTCATTACCCATTCTTCAACACTACCTTTACCTTTACCCATCCTTGTTTCGAGTGGTTTTTTAGTTAAAGGTTTATCTGGGAATACTCTTATCCATGATTTACCTTGTCTTTTAACATGACGAGTTAGAGCAATACGAGCTGCTTCAATTTGGCGTGAATTAACTCTACCACCCTCAGTAGCTTTTAAAGCATAATCACCTAGAGCAAGTTTTGTGCCACGGCAAGCATAGCCACGATTGCGGCCTTTCATCATTTTTCTAAATTTTGTTCTTTTTGGCATCAACATAATTATTTACCTCTTCTGGTTCTTCTTGTCTTCTTTGCTGCTGGCTCTTCAGTTTTATCAGCTTGAACACCTTTATGTAATACCTCACCTTTGAATATCCATACTTTAATACCTATGTTTCCATAAGTTGTATGAGCTTCAGCAAAACCATAATCAATTTTTGCTCTTAAAGTATGTAAAGGCACACGACCTTCAAGATACCACTCTGTTCTAGCCATTTCAGCACCACCTAAACGACCTGCAACGCTAACTTTAATACCTTTTGCTCCTGCTTTTTGTGCATTTTGAATAACTTTTTTCATAGCACGGCGGAAAGCAACACGCTTTTCAAGTTGAGTTGCAACACTTTCTGCTGCTAATTGAGCTGATGCATTAGCACGACGCTCTTCTTTAATATTAAGATTTACTTCTTTATTGATAATTTTTTGTAGTTTTGTTTTAATTACTTCAACATCACTACCTTTTTTACCAATGATAATTCCAGGACGAGCTGCAACTACAGTAACTCTTAATTTCTTAGCAGTTCTTTCTATTATTATTTGACTAACGCCTGCATAGTATAGCTCTTTTTTAAGAAAAGCACGGATTTTATAATCTTCGCCTATGCTTTGTGCTAAACTAGCTTTAGCTGGAAACCATCTTGATTCCCAATTTCTATTAATTCCTAGTCTAAGACCGATCGGATTTACTTTTTGTCCCATTTTAGCTTTCCTTACTTTCAGTTTTTGCTCTGCTTACTTCAACCATAATATGAGCAGTTGGTTTTCTAATGCGACTTGCACTACCTCTTGCTCTTGGTCTAATTCTTTTTAGAACTGCACCTGCATCAACACGGCATGAACTTACTACAACTTCACTTGGCTCATATCCACCATTTGCAACAGCACTTGAAATTGCATTAGAAATGTATTTTGCTGCTTTATTTGGCATAAATTTTAAACTAGCCATTGCTAATTCAGCATTCATTCCTTGAACTTCTCTTGCTAACAATCTTGCCTTAGTTGGTGATAGTCTTATGAATTTAATTAATGCTTTACTCATCTACTACCCCTTATTTTCCAATTTTCTTCTGCACAGAACCTTTGTGGCCTTTAAATGTGCGAGTTGGTGCAAATTCACCTAATTTATAACCTATGTGATTTTCAGTTACATATACTGGAATAAAGCTTTTACCATTATGAACGTTAAAAGTAAGACCGATCATATCAGGAGTTATAGTGCTTCTTCTTGACCAAGTTTTAATTGGTTTATTATCGTTAGCTTTTTTTGCTGCGATAACTTTTTTCATAACATGAGAATCAACAAAAGGACCTTTTTTTAATGATCTAGCCATCTTATTTTCCTTTTCTTCTTGATATTATTAGCTTATCGCTAGCCTTTTTACGGCGAGTCTTAGCACCTTTAGTTGGTTTACCCCAAGGTGTAACTGGGTGACGACCTGAGTTCTTTTTACCCTCACCACCACCATGTGGGTGATCTACTGGGTTCATTGCACTACCACGAGTTTGTGGGCGAATACCTCTATGTCTATTGCGTCCTGCTTTACCGATTGTAACGTTAGCCCAATCTTCATTACCAACTTCACCAATACTAGCCATACATTCAGCTAATACTCTTCTCATTTCACCTGATTGTAAGCGAACGATTACATATTTTTCTTCTTTACCCATTAATTGAGCAAAAGAACCTGCTGAACGAATCATTTGTCCACCTTTACCTGGTTTTAACTCAAGGTTATGGATAATTGTACCTACAGGAATTGATTTTAATTTCATAGCATTTCCTGGTTTAATATCTAAACCTTCAGCAGCTGAACAAACAATGTCATTTACTGCTAAACCACGAGGTTGGATAATATATCTTTTTTCACCATCTTTATAAGCAATTAATGCAATACGGCAATTTCTGTATGGGTCATACTCAATAGCTTCTACACGACCTTCAATTCCAAATTTATTTCTTTTGAAATCAATGATACGATATAGTTTTTTAGCACCTGCTTCTTTATGGCGACTTGTTATTCTTCCGTTGTTATTTCTACCTGCTGCAGCTGGAAGTTTTACAAGTAATGAGCGAACACTAGCTTTTGCTGTAATATCATCGCTACTTACACCTGTAATATATCTTCTGCTTGGGGTATATGGTTTATAAGTTTTAATAGCCATCTTAGCCTTCCTTATTCTCTAAACTAGCACCCTCAGGTAGCTTTACATAAAACTTTTTAAAGTCACTTCTTTGGCCTTCAATTCCTCTAAATCTTTTAACTTTTCCATCCATTCTTAATGAATTTATTTTTAAAGGAACGATACCAAAATATTCTCTTAACACTTGCTTTAGACCATTTTTTGTCATTTTAGGGCTAGCTTGAATAACTACTACGCCACTTTCTTGAAGGCCTAAAGTTTTTTCTGTATAAACTATATTTTTTATATCTGTGATATCAGCCATCTTAGCCCTCTTTCGTAATTGATGCTAAAGCATCTTTTTCAATAATAACTGAGTTAAATATACTTAATAAATAAGCATTTACTTCAGTAATATCAACAACATAACAATTTGCAAGATTTCTAAATGCTAATAAAGTTTTTTCATCTAATAATGATTTAACTATTAAAGCATCTTTAACACCTATTTTATTAATCATAGCTCTTGCATCTTTTGTTTTACCACTTTCAATAACTATATTATCTACTGCAAATATTGCGTTTGCATTTGCTTTATCAGCTAAAGCTCTTTCAAATGCTAATCTTTTTTGCTTTTTATTTACTTTTTGAAAATAGTTTCTATTATTTGTTGGACCAAATGCAACTGCACCACCTACCCATACGTTAGTTCTAGTTGAACCTGCACGAGCACCGCCACGACCTTTTTGTCTCCATGGTTTTTTACCACCACCGCTAACATCACTTCTACCTTTAGTATGAGCTGTATTTGCTCTCATGCTAGCTTGATATGATTTTACATATAAATAAAGGTTATGAGGATTTACTTCAGCGTATCTTGCTGGTAAATCAAGCTCACTAGCTTTTTCAAATTTATCGTTTAATACGCATACTTTCATTTTACAATCCTTACTTTACCCATTGCACCATTATAACCTGCAACGCTACCTTTTAATACTAAAACACCATTTTCAGCGTCAAATGAAACAACTTCATTTTTAACAGTAACTAATTCATTACCAAAATGACCCGCCATTTTGCGTCCTTTTTGAACACGACCTGGCCACTCGCGGTTACCTATAGAACCTGAGCGTCTGTGAAAACGGCTACCATGACTTGCTGGACCACCTGCAAATCCGTGTCTTTTAATAACACCTGCAAAACCTCTACCTTTTGAATTAAAGCTTACTTTTAAAACTTTTGCTTCAGCTAAAGGTGTAGTGTCAATGTCACCTGCTTCTTTATTTGCTACTTCTAAACTAGCAAATTTGTTAAACTCTGCACTTAGGCTGTATTTTTTTTGCTGACCTGCTATGCACTTGTTTTGATGTTTACCTTGTGCGTAAGCAACGATAGCTTTACCATCTTTAAGTTCGCAAACTTTTGTTTTTACTAACTTAAGTAATGTTACAGGAGTGCTAGATGTGTTAATTGTTCTACTCATTCCGATTTTTTCAACAATATATTCCATACTCTATCCTTACTTGCCCATTGCACGAACTTCAACATTAACTTCTGGTGCCAAATCAAGCTTTGTTAAGCTATCAACGGTGTCAGTAGTAGCAGCCAAAATATCAATCATACGAGCGTGAATTCTCATTTCAAATTGTTCTCTTGAATCTTTATTGATGTGCGGAGATCTTAAAACGGTATAACGCTTTATTTTTGTAGGCATTGGCACTGGACCTCTAATTTCAGCACCAGTTCTCTTAACGGCTTCAACAATTGCCGCAACTGTACGATCTAGAACCCTATGGTCATAAGCTTTTAACTTTAACCTAATTCTTTCCATAATTTTTCCTTTTAAAAGAACTCGTTGGCATTTAAGCCAACCCATTAAAGAACATGTGATAAGTATCACAAAAACTAAAATAGGTTCGCAAGTGTATTTAATATAAGTTTATTTGTCAAGAAAAAATATAAAATTCTACATATTTTTATCTTTTTTAAAGAGATAATAAATATAATTTAATTTATTTTATCTTATTTCTTATATAAATATATTTAAAAATTTACATTTTTTTAAGTTTTAAAATTATAAAATTAAATAATTTTTTTAATTTTATATTAAGGTAAAATATGCTTGAGTTATTTTATGCTTTATTTTCAGGTATTTGTTTAATTTGTTGTGGTGTTTTAATGTATATGAAATTGTCTAAAGAAGAAAAACAATGAATATTATAAGCCTGCTTGTTTTAATTTCTTTTATCTTATTTTTAATCTTGTCTTATTTTCTTTCAAAAAGAACTAAAAATTTAGATGACTTTTTTGTTGCAGGAAGAAATGCTAATACTATATTTTTAACAGGTACTGTTTTTGCAAGTATGTTATCTACAAATGGTTTTATGGGTGATTGTGCTTGGGTATATGATGGCCACTTTATATCATTAATGGTGATAAATACTATGTGTGCTTGTGGTTATATCTTAGGCTCTTTATTTTTTGGAAGATATCTAAGAACAAGCAAAGTAAAAACTCTACCTGAATTTTTCTATTTAGTATTTAAAGAACATAAACTTGCAAAATATCTAAGAATGTGTTCGGCTTTTGTAGTTTGTTTTAGTATGTTTGCTTATCTTGTTTCAGTTATGCAAGGTGTTAGTATTTTATTAGAAAGTTTAACTGATTTTAGCAAAACTACAAGCTTAATTGCAGGTTTTATTATAATTTTAGCCTTTGTAAGCCTTAGTGGCTCAAATGGAGCAATTATTAGTGATACTCTTATGTGCGTTATGTTTTTAAGTGTTACTATAATTGCAGCATTTTATATTTTTAATACTATTGAAAATCCTTTTATAGCAATGAAACAACTTGCTCAATCACAGCCAGAAACATTAAAAGCTCCAAATGAATTACCTTATGTATTAACTATGGGAATTATCTGGTGTATAACTATAGCTATTTCTCCTTGGCAAGCAGGTAGAAATTTAATGGCTAAAAATGAACATGTGATTTTTAGAACGAGCGTATTATCAGCAATTTTAACAGTATATTTTCTAGGAATTTTATACCTATTAGTAATAGTTATTAAATATAGTGGAATTAATATTAATACCAGTGAAAAAGTAGTAATTATTTCTGCTTTAGAACAAATGCCTCCTATTTTAAGTGCAATGCTAATAACTGGTATAGTTCAAGCAGGAATTAGCTCTGCTATGACATTTTTAGCTGTTATTGGTTTTAGTTTTAGTGAAGATATTATAGGACAAATAAGCAAAAAAGAAAAAACTGATAAACAAAAACTTATATTGTGCAGAATAATTATATTAAGTGTATGCGTTTTATGTTTTATAATTAATACTTTTGAATTAGCAAGTATTAGAATAATTGCTTGGTTTGCAAGCACTATAATAGCAGCTAGTTGGATAGTAAGCGTTATTGGTATTTTATATATCAAAAACTATGGAATAAAATCAGCCCTAGCATCTCAAATCAGTGGATTTTTAACTTATATAATTGTTAGATTTTTAAGCGAACTAAACTTAATTACATATGAAGCATTTTTTTGCTCTATATTGTCTAGTTTAATCTTTGGAATTATGTTTTTAGAAAAAAATTCTAATAAAAATTTAAATTTTATGTCTATTAAATTAGAAACAAACGAATACAAAAAAACTAAATTATATGCCATATTATTAATATTTTCAGGCGTTTTATTATCTTCATTATTGCTTAAATATTATTCTTCATTATTTAATTAAATATTTATATCAATATATCTTTAAGTTTCAAACAAGGAAAAAAATATATAATTAAAAAACTTATATTTAAAATTTAATATTTTAAATTAAGATTAAATTAAAAAAGGAGATTTTATGAATATTTTAGTTTGCACTAAAATTGTTTTAGATGAAGAAGAATTAAAATTTTCAAATGGTGAATTAGATCAAACTTCTAATTTAAAAATTTCTAACTTTGATTTAAGCGCAATTGAATGTGCTTTATCAATTAAAGAAAAAAATGCTGATTGCAAAATCATAGGAGTTTATGCTGGCGAAAGTCTAAATTCAAAACTTAATAAAGATTTATTAAGCCGTGGCTTAGATGAGTTAATCAATTTAAAAGGCGTTGCAGTTGATAGCATAAGTGCAGCAAATGCAGTTTGTGAATATGCAAAAAGCATTGATGCAAAAATTATAATCGCTGGTTCAAATTCTTCTGATTTATTTCAAGGAATATTTGCACCTTTTCTAGCTGCAAAATTAGATGCTGCATATGCAGGTAATGTAAGTGCTATTAATGCAGTTTCAAATATTGTAGATTTAAACACTAGTGATTCTTTAAACGAAGGTCATCTTAATTTAGATTTACCTGCAGTGCTTAGCGTAAATCCTGAATACTATGAAGCAAAAATACCTGGTATGAAAGCTATCTTACAAGCTGCTAAAAAACCTTGCAGTGAAGTTGCTGCTAGTAATAATGTGTCGAAAATTACTACATTAAAAATAGAAGCTCCAAAATCAAAAGATAGAGCAAAACAAATATTTGAATTAAAAGACTTTGAGAATTTCAAATCGGAATTTGAAAAATTATTATAAGGAGCAAGATATGAAAATTTATGTATTTACAAACGAAATTGATACCTTAAAAAAGATTAATAATTTAGGTATTATTGACACTCACTATTGCACTGAAAATATACAAAGCATTGCTGAAAATCAAATTAAGTTTAATATTGCTAATGGTGCTAGCATTAATGATTGTGCAAAAAGCATTGCTGAAGATTTAAAAAATCAAGATGTATTATTTATCACCTCATCAGCTAATAAAGATTTAGCAGCTTTAGTTGCAGGATATTTAGACGCTCCTATTGTTAGTGATGTATCAACTATAGATTTAAGCAATGGGGTAAAAACTACTAATATTGTTTATGGTGGTGCTGCTATTAGAACAAGCGAACTTACAGGAAATGAAAAAATAATCTCTTTAAGCACAAACTACGCGGCAAATGAAAATGAAATAACTTTGAAAGATGTAAATACTGCAACAAAAGAAATATCGGCTAATAAAGTAAAAGTTTTAAGTGTTAATAAAAAAGTAAATAACGATGTAGATTTAAGCAAGGCAAAAATTATTGTTGCAGTTGGTCGTGGCTTTGCTCAAAAAGAAGATTTAAATTTAGCATATAAATTAGCTGAAAAATTAGGCGCGCAAATTGCATGCTCAAGACCTATTGCAGAAACTGAAAAATGGATAGACAAATCTCGCTATATAGGTATTAGTGCAAACATTATTGCACCTGATTTATATATTGCTATAGGTATTAGTGGACAAGTTCAACATTTAGTAGGTTGTGTAAATTCTAAAAAAATTGTAGTTATTAACAAAGATGACAAAGCACCATTCTTTGAATCTGCAGATTTAGGAATTGTTGGTGACTTAAAAGAAGTTTTAAATAACTTATCAAAAGTATTAATTTAAAGGAGTATTTATGGTTTATTTTGAAAATGAAGGTTTAAAGTGTGAATTAAACGATGGAATTTTAATTATGAAAATTAATCGTGAAAATAAAGCAAATGCACTAAATCACGAAACAAGTTATGCTATGGAAGATGTTTTAAATCGTACAGAGCTTGATAAAGATGTAAGAGTTATCATAATAACAGGTGCTGGTTCAAAAGCCTTTTGTGCTGGAGAAGATTTAAGTGAACTTAGTGGAAGTGGCGAGTGTGCTACAGTTACACCGCATGGCTTTGGAGGTATTACAAATCGCCTTAGCAAAAAGCCAATTATAGCTGCTGTAAATGGCTTTGCAGTAGGTGGTGGCATGGAAATAGCTATGAGTTGTGATTTAATAATTGCATCAGAAAATGCTAAATTTGGCTTAACTGAAGTTAAAGTTGGACTTATTGCATCAACTGGTGGTCTTGTAAGACTTGCAAGAGATATCCCTACAAAACTTGCAATGGAAATGATGCTAACAGGTCGTGTAATTAAAGCCGACGAAGCTTTAAAATATAATCTTATTAATAAGATAGTTCCACAAGATGAGCTAATGAATGAAGTTTTAGAATTAGCTAAAACAATTACAAAAAATGCTCCATTATCGCTTGAATTTTCAAAAATGATTTTTCATAGAGCAAAACAAATGAGCCTTGAAGATGCAACTGCATATTGTGATATAGCATATCGTTTTATAGAAAAAACAGCTGATGGAATTGAAGGACCTAAAGCCTTTATTGAAAAGCGTGAACCTGTTTGGCAAGGAAAATAATCATGGTAGAAAAAAGAGGAATAGAACCTAAAGTATTTTTTCCATCACTTTTTGTAGTGATTCTTTTAGGTTGGTGGGTTATAAGTGATTTAGATGCTGCTAATGCAACTATAAATAAAACCTTTGATTTTGTTACTCAAAAGTTTGGTTTTTTATTTGAATGGTATATGGTAGCAATGTTGGCTGGATTTTTTTGGCTAGTGTTTGGACCTTTAAGTAAAAGAAAGTTAGGAGATGGCGATCCTGAATATAGCACTATATCTTGGATATTTATGATGTTTGCAAGTTGCACTAGTGCAGCTATTATTTATTGGGCTGTTTTAGAGGTTTATTACTACTCTATTTCTATGCCATTTGGATACGAAAAAATGAGTTATGAAGCTATGGATATGGGGCTTCCATATTCTATGTTTCATTGGGGGCCTTTGCCTTGGGCTTCTTATGCACTTTTAACAATTGCATTTGGTTATTTTATGTTTGTTAAAAAAATGGATACTATTCGCCCATCAGGAACATTAGCACCAGCAATAGGAGAAAAATTAGCTAATGGTTGGTTAGGAACTATAATTGATAATGTTTATGTAGTTTGCTTAATTCTAGCAATGGGAACTTCACTAGGTCTTGCAACCCCTATTGTAACTGAATGTATGCAATGGTTATTTGGAATAGAACACACTTTAATGCTAGATGCAACAATAGTTTCATGCTGGGTAGTATTTAATGCTATTTGTGTGGCTCTTGGTATTTCTAAAGGTATTAAAATTGCTAGCGATATTAGAACATATTTGATGATTATTATGCTTGGATATGTGTTTATATTAGGCTCTACTACATTTATGCTTAATTATTTTACTGATAGTATTGGTATATTTATTACAAACTTTGCAAAAATGATATTTTACACAGATGGTATTCGTAGCAATGGTTTCCCACAAGCTTGGACAGTGTTTTATTGGTGTTGGTATATAGTTTATGGAATTTCAATGAGTATTTTCTTAGCTCGTATTAGTAAAGGTAGAACAATAGGACAACTTTGTATAGGAATTGTTGCTGGAATTAGTGCTTCAACTTGGATTATGTGGGGTATTTTAGGTGGAAACACAATGCATTTAATGGTAACAAAAGGCCTTGATATCCCTGCAGTTATTGAAAAATCTGGAGCTTTTAGGGCTGTAATTGAAACTTGGGCAACACTTCCTATGCCTACTGTTTGTATTTTTGGCTTCTTTATTTTTGCATTCATTGCAACTATTACTTTAATCAACGGATGTGCATATACTCTAGCAATGAGTACTTGCAAAGGTGTAAAAGAAGATGAAGAACCACCTCTATTTATAAGAATAGGTTGGAGTATTTTAGTAGGAGTTGTAGGTGTTACGTTGCTTGCATTAGGAGGATTAAAACCTATACAAACAGCAATTATAGTTGGGGGTTGCCCTTTATTTTTCGTAAATATTTTAATCATTTATGCATTCTTAAAAGATGCTAAAAAAATGAATTGGTTTTAAAAATTATTAAAGGAGAAAAATTATGGATTTTAAATTAAACGAAGAGCAAGAATTATTCGTAGCAGGCATTAAAGAATATATGACTAGTAGAAACTGGGAAAGCTATTTTGCAGAGTGCGATGAAAAACATGAATATCCTATTGAATGGGTTAAAGGGTTAGCAGAACTTGGAGTTGATACTATGCTTTTAGATGAAGAACATGGTGGAATGGGTGCAAGTATGGTAACACTAACAGCTATTTGGGAAGAATTAGGTCGTCATGGAGCACCTACTTATGTATTATATCAACTTCCAGGATTTGGTACTATCTTAAGATATGGAACACAAGAACAAATTGATAAAATATTTGCATTCCGTGGAACAGGCAAGCAAATGTTTAATAGTGCTATTACAGAACCTATGGCAGGAAGCGATGTTGGAAGTCTTAAAACAACTTATATAAGAAAAGATGGCAAAATTTATTTAAACGGACAAAAATGCTTTATTACAAGTTCATTACATACTCCTTATTTAATAGTAATGGCAAGAGATGGATCAAGTGAAAAGCCTATTTATTCTGAATTTTTTGTTGATATGAGCAAGACTGGTATCAAAGTGACTCCACTTGATAAACTAGGTCTTAGAATGGATAGTTGTTGTGAAATTACATTTAACAATGTAGAACTTGAAGAAAAAGACTTCTTTGGAAAAGAAGGAGAAGGGTTTAATAGAGTTAAAGAAGAATTTGATGCTGAAAGATTTTTAGTTGCTTGCACAAATTACGGCGTAGCTTTATGTGCTTTTGAAGATGCTTGCAAATATGCTAATGTTAGAGTTCAATTTGGTGAAGCTATCGGGAGAACTCAATTAATTCAAGAAAAAGTAGCTTTCATGGCAATGAAACTTAATTCTATGAAAAATATGATTTATGAATGTGCTTGGAAAATGGATGAGGGAATTGCTAATTCAGGAGATAGTGCAATGTGTAAATATTATTGTGCTAATGAAGCATTTAGCGTAATTGATACAGCTGTACAAATTCTTGGTGGAATTGGTGTTACAGGTCATAGGGTAGGAAGATTTTGGAGAGATTTAAGAATAGATAGATTAAGTGGTGGTAGTGATGAAATGCAAATCCTTACACTTGGTCGTGCAATATTAAAACAATATAGATAAAGGAGTTTAAAATGAATACACCTAAATTTGGTCCATTAAGTGGAGTAAGAGTAGTTTTCTCAGCTATTGAAATAGCTGGGCCATTTGCAGCACAAACTTTAGCAGAATGGGGAGCTGAAGTTATTTGGATTGAACATAGCAAATACACTGATACTATTAGGGTTCAACCAAATTATCCTGAACTTAGTAGAAGAAATTTATATGCTTTAAGTCTTAATATTTTTAGCGAAGAAGGTAAAGAAATTTTTTATGATTTAATAAAAACAGCTGATATTTTTATTGAAGCTAGCAAAGGCCCTGCATTTGCTAATAAAGGTATAACAGATGAAGTTTTATGGTCTTACAAAAAAGATTTAGTAATTGCACATTTAAGTGGTTTTGGTCAATTTGGTGATGATTATCACACAAATTTAGCAGCTTATAACACAATAGCTCAAGCATTTTCAGGATACCTAATACAAAATGGAGACATCAACCAACCAATGCCAGCATTCCCTTACACGGCTGATTATATGGTAGGTCTTACAGCAGCAGCATCTTGTTTAGCGGCTTTACATAAAGCAAAAGCAACAGGCGTTGGAGAAAGCATAGATGTTTGTATGTATGAAGTAATGTTTAGGGTTGGGCAATATTATATGATGGATTACTTTAATGGAGGAGAAATGTGTCCTAGAATGATTAAAGGAAAAGATCCACTTTATGCAGGTTGCGGATTATATAAATGTGCTGATGGTTATATTGTATTTGAAGTAGTTGGTGGATATCAAGTAAGTGAAATTTTTAAAGATTTAGGTATAGGAGAATTAATAGGCACTGAAGAATATCCAGAAGGTATTCAGCTAATATCAAGAAAAACTAGTAAAGCTACTTTATTTGAAGAAAAACTTGATGAATATTTTGGCAAATTAAATGTAAAAGATGCGCTTGATTATTTAAAGAGTAAAAAAATTGCAGGCGCAAAAGTTCTTGAAGTTAGTGAATTAGAAAGTAATTCTCAATATATTGCAAGAAATAGCATTATCACTTGGGAAAACGAAACAGGAAAAACTATTAAAGGTCCAAATATTATGCCAAGATTTAAAAATAATCCTTGTAAAGTATGGAGATCAATGCCTAGTTATGGAAAAGATACAAAAGATATTTTAAGTAGTATTGGTGTTAGTAAAGAAAAAATTAATAAACTAGCAGAAGAAAAGATTATTAATTGCGGTAAATAAAAATGCAAATAGTAAGCGAAAAAAACTTAGCTCATTTTTTAGAGCTAAAAGCAAAAAATGCTAAAGTAGATGATTCTACTTTAGCATCTTCTTTAAAAAGCCTTTGTTTTGTTTATGATAAATGTGAGGCTAACTATGAAAATGCTTATCTTGATAATTATGAAAATTTTGATGAGTATTTTATCAATAATGCAAAATTAGTTAATGGTTATTTTCAAGTTGGAGATTTTATAAAAGCAGTGAATTATAAACAATTAAATGCTTTAGCAAACCAGTGTGCTAATTATTTTAAAGAACTAGGGTTAAAACAAGGAGATAAACTAGGGCTTATGATTTATAACTCTTTTGAGTTTGCAATTATCTTTTTTGCTAGCTTTAAGCTAGGCTTAGTTTTAGTTCCTATAAATGCTTTATTTGCATATGATGATGCAAAATATGTAATAGATAAAACTAAGCTACAATATATTATATTAGAAAAGGAATTTCAAAAAAATTTTAAATTTAATATTAATACAATAATTAAAGAAAAATTATTAGAAAATATCAAAAATAAATCAAAAGAATTTGAAACAAATATTATAAATTGTGATGATTTAGCAATAATATTATTTACTTCAGGGACTACAAGCAAACCAAAAGGCTGCAAATTGACTCACTATAATTTACTTTATGCAAGTCATTTTACTTCAGCTCAAATAGGTTTAAGGTGTCAAGATATTTTTGCTACTTCTATGCCAAATTGGCATATAGATTTACTCACAACTGCATTTATGCCAAGTCTTAGAGCCAATACTAGATTTATTTTACTCAATAGATTTTCTGCTAGAAGATTTTGGCAACAATTGGTATTTTTTAAAGCAAATGTTAGTGAAGTTGTTCCAAAAATGATAGAAATAATAAAATTACAAAAACCATTTTTTAGAGAAGATAAGCACAACCTAAGATTTTTATTATATTTTCTAAATATGAGCAATAAAAAATATCTTGAATTTAAAGCTAGATTTAAAACTGATCTCTTTACTAGCTATGGACTTAGTGAAAGCATAGTTGGTATTATTGGAGATAATCACTATGAAGAATTTAAATTCGGAAGTTTAGGTAAGGTTTATTTTGGTGTAGATGTAATTATTGCAAATAAAAAAGATAACAAACTAATACCATTAAAAGCTAATGAAATAGGTGAAATTTGTATAAAAGCAAGAATGGGTAAAGAAATTTTTGCAGGTTATTATGAAGATGAAAAAGCTAATAATGAAGCTTTTTGCGATGGTTATTTTCTAACTAAAGATTTAGGCTTTTATGATGAAGAAGGTTTCTTTTATTTTTATTCAAGAAACAAAGATTTAATTAAAATAAATGGAGAAAATGTAAGCGCTATTGAATTAGAAAATAAACTATGTGAACATGAGGCTATTAAAAACGCTTGTATTATAGCTGCATGTGATGACATTAGCTGTGATTTAATTATTGCTATTGTTGAACTAAATAATAATGAAGGTATTAGTTACAAACAAGATTCAAAAGATTTAATGAGTGCTATCTTAGATGAGAACTTAAAAAGCTTAAAAAAAGACATATTAAAAATTAACAATACTCTTACAAGTTTCAAAAGAATTAGAGATATTGTTTTTGTAAAAAATTTACCTTACAACCACATAGGTAAAGTTTGTAAAAATATTTTAGGAGAAGTTTATGGAAGAATTTGATGTGATTGTAGTGGGTGGTGGTATAAGTGGGCTTATTTGTGCTTATATACTAGCCCAAAAAGAATTAAGCGTAGTTTTATTTGAACGTGCAGATATAGGGACTAAAAATGTTTCTGGCGGAAGGCTTTATGCTCATACACTAAGAGACATTAAAGGATTAGAAGATTTTGACACTGCTTGTGAAAGAGCTATTATTTGTGAAAAATTAGGCTTTATGGATGACGAAAGTACTTTTATGATAGAAAGTAGAACTATACTTAGCGATGATAAATTTTCAAACTCTTATAGTGTGTTGCAAAATAAATTTTTAAATTATCTTTCTAATAAATGCGAAGAATTAGGAGTTATGATTGCTAGCAATGTTTTAGTAGATGATTTGTTAATTAGGTTAGAAAATGGCGAAATAACTAAATCAAGTTCATTAAATAGAACATTAAGGAACAATGAGAGCGTAATAGGTGTTAAAGCTGGTGAAGATGAAATGAATGCAAAATATGTAGTTTTAGCTGAAGGATTAAATTCTCTTCTTTCACAAAGCATTGATTTACATGCAAGTAATGATGGCAACAATAGTTTTATAGGCAAAAACTATGCATTAGGAATAAAAGAAGTGATTGAGCTTCCTGTTAGCTCAAGATTTGCTTTAAATGATAAAGAAGGATTAGCAGCACTTTACGCAGGAAAAGCTAGTGATTATTTAATGGGTGGTGGATTTTTATACACTAATGAAAATACTATTTCTCTTGGTTGTGTTATAGGACTTGGAAGAAATATGAATAAAAAAAGCTATGAAATATTTGAAGATTTTAAAAATCACCCAAGCATTGCTCCACTTATTAAAGATGGAAAAACTTTAGAATATAGTGCAAAATTAGTTCCTGAAGGTGGATTTAATGCGATGAGCAAATTAGGAGCCAATGGTGTTTTGGTAGTAGGAGATGCTGCTGGTTTTTGTATGAATCTTGGCTACACCGTACGTGGAATGGATTTAGCAATTATGTCAGCAAAAAATGCTGCTCTTGCTATATCAGCAGCCATTAATGATAATAAAAATGCTTTAGAAACTTATAAAGCTAACTTAGAAAAAGAAGGATCTTTTTTAGATTTCAAACAATTTAATCAAATAGGAGAATTCTTAGAGAATAACGAAAGAATGTTTAATGACTATCCAAAAGAATTAAATATTTTAATGAAAAGTCTATTTAAAATAGATGGCAAAAGCGAACCTATAAAAGCAAAAGTTATAAGGCTTATAAAATCAATCGGGGTTATCAATTTAATCAAAGATATATGGAAAGGAAGCAAAGTATTATGAATATTGATGAAAAATTAGGATTAAATAAATTTAATATTGATGAAGAAAATGCTCATATCATAATAAATGATATAGATAGCTCATTGGCAAAAGCATTATGCGATATTTGTCCTGCAAATTTATATAAATTAGAAGAAGATGTTCTAAAATTTGATTATGCTGGTTGCCTTGAATGTGGAACTTGTAAAATGGTATCTTGCATATATGCAAACCAAAAAAATGAAATAACAAGTACAATGGCAAGTGCAAATAACTGCGGAAAATTACTAAAACAATGGAAAGTTCCTAATGCAAGTTTTGGTGTAATATATAGATATGGATAAGTTTATAACTTATCCTTCTTCTTGAATAAATTCTGGAGTTGGTATATCTAAACTTTGTATAAGCTTATTTAATTCTTCATCCATATTACTTTCATAATAAGCCCAAGTTCCAACTCTTTTTACTTTTAACAAATTAGCTTCTTTTAATATTTTTAAATGCCTTGAGATTCTTGATTGACTCATATCAAACGACCTGCACATATCACAAACACATAAAGGTCCATTTTTGATTAAAAAAGCAGTAAGTGCTATTCTAGTCTCATCGTTAAGTGCTGAAATTCTTTTTAATAATTCTGTCATTTATTCTCCATATATATTTAATTAAATATATCATTATATATAATTTTTACTTTCAAATTGATTAAACTTATCTTATTATTAAAATTTTTATAATTATTGTATAAAATAGGAAACTTAATTCCTATTTTAAATTCCTAGACTATTTTATTATCTTGTAATAGTTTTTTAAATTCTTCTTTTAAAAATGGTTCTATTTCTTTATATGTTAAACGAACTTTTATATATCCACTAGCGTATGAAAATAATTCATAAGGACTATATGAAAATACTATTCCTAAATTATCAAAATAAAAATTATTTAATTCTAAAGGACTAAAAAATTTATTATCTTTTTCTGGATGTTTAGTTGTATTTTGAAAATCTCTTATTTTTTTAGATATTTTTTCTTTTAACTTATCTGTATCTTTAAAAGCTTCGTTTGATGAAATAATTTTACCTGTTTTATCTAAAATTGCATATTTTTTAAAATGTAAAGGATGGGCACCTTTATTGTCTTCTACTAAACTAAAACTTATACTCGTTACATCATTCTTAGCAAATATTACATCTTCTAATATTTCTAAAGTTCCAAAATGAGTTAAGCTTTGAGCAAAAAATTCATTTAAATTAAGTTCTTCTTTATTGTTTCCAGATAAATATCTAATCTTAAAATTACCATCGCTTGTGCCAATACTAATACTATCATATTTAACCCCAATTGATTTTGAAGCCTCATAATCTATATTATTTGTTATCGTATCATTACATGCAAAACATACATTATCTTGCATTATATTCATACCGCTAACAAACTCAACTTTATCTTTATGGTCGTTAATTGTAAAATATGCAGTTTTATCTTTATCTATCATTAAAAACCCAGCAGAATTTAAACTAAGTGCCAAAATACTTGAAATTAATACTTTTTTCATTTTATACTCCTTAAATAAAAATAGTATTTTATCCTAAGTTAATAACACTTAAAAATTTTAATTAATTTTGTTTCACGTGGAACATATTTTATAATAATCTAAATTTGTTCTAACCCGTTTTCACAATAACTTTTATCATTTAATAAAGTATTTAAATAAATTTTATGGTTCTGTTCTAAATTTCTTTCATTTTCTTTATGATATATATGATATGCTATTGCCTGATGTTTTAGTCTTTTTAATTTATAGCCCTTATTTAAGAACCTTATTACAAATTCACTATCTTCTCTTCCCCAACCTTCAAAATCATTATTAAATCCATTAATTGAAATAGCATCTTCTTTGTAAAAACCCATATTGCAACCACGAATACCTTTTATGTATATTTTTTTATCATTCGGTGTTTTTTGTGCTATTGATTTTAATTTTTTACAAATACTTTTATCAATTTTTGAGAAGTACTTAATTATTTTTGATAGAACATTAATTTTGTTTGCTTTAAATGTTCTTATATTTAATTCTATATTATCTTCTCTAATATCTTTTGAAATATTTTCCTTTAAACAAATTCTACTACCTTGTAAAAATACCCCTTTTTCAGCATTATTTTTATAATTTTTTATAAAATCATTATCTACAAGCATATCTGAATCAATAATAACTAAAAAATCTCCACTTGATATTTTTATAGCATTATTACGAGATCTTGCTAATCTAAATCCTAAATCTTCTTGATACGCATGTTTTAATATAACAGGATATTTACTAAACTTTTCAATTATATCCCAGTTATCTCCACCATCATCGGCTATAATTATTTCATCTGGTAATGTAGTCATTTTAAAGACATATTCAAGGCATCTTGTTAGTGCCACTTTGTCATTATAAGTTGTGATTATTAAAGAACAAGTTGGAATTTTTGCATCTTTTAATTTTGCATATTTAAAAAAAGAACCTAAAGCATTGCATAAACTTATTATAAATCCATTAAAACCATCTTTTATTCCTAATTTTAAAAAATAGAATTTAAAAAATGTAAAAAATCCGTGGCTTATAGCTTTAAAAGTACTAGTTTTTTTATTTTTATTATTTTGTGCATAAATTTCTGTATATCTTTGTAATTTTGTTATTAAATCATAAATTGAATTGAAAGCAAAATGGTGAAGATGGATATTGGTTTTTATTAATTGTGAATTATTTTTAATGATAATATTTTCATGAACATTAGCGTCATCATAATTAGTATGAGTTTTATTAAAAATCCTAACTATATAATCAGGATAAAACCCACAAGTTTTTATCCATTCGTTTTTATAATAATTTTTTCTATTTATTGCATAGATTTTTGTAATATCGCTAAAATCAAGATTTTTTAAAAGCTCTAAACTATTAAAATCTATTACTTCATCAGCATCAATACAAAAGACCCAGTCATTACTAGCTAAATTTACAGCAAATTGTTTTAATTTGCCAAATCCTATAAAAGGTGAGCTAAAAACTTTTACATTTTTAAATTCTTTTGCAATACTAACGCTGTTATCAGTACTTTCATTATCTACTAACACAATTTCATCAAAATCTGCTAAAGCATTTAAACAACGCTTTAAATTTTTTTCTTCATTTTTAGCGATAATGCAAACACTTATTTTCATTGACAACCTTCGCATTCAATGCTTCTATCGACAGGTTTATTATCTAGATGTTCGCTTGCTGGACTTTCACTTCTTAGATAATAACAAGATTTAAGTCCTAGTGAGTGAGCTAATGTATAAATACTATTTAAATACCCACCACTTGCTTTGTCAAGACTAACAAATATATTTAAGCTTTGTCCTTGGTCTATCCATTTTTGGCGAATTGCAGCAGCACGAACTAAATCTCTTTGGTCAAGCTCATAAGCTGTAACATAATATTGCCAGGTATCAAGACTTAGATTTGGTACGACATTAGGTATCATTCCACTTAAGTTTTGTTCAAACCATTTTCTTTTATACACAGGTTCAATTGTTTGAGTAGTTCCAACTAGAATTGATATACTAGAAGTTGGAGCTATTGCCATTAAATAGCCATTTCTCATACCTTGTTTGCTAACTTTCTTTCTTAAATTATTCCAATCACAATTTGATTGATTAAATAAATTATCTCCTAGTGTTAGCATTTTTGCATTATCGTTAGCGACATCAATAGGGAAAATTCCCTTACTCCAATTACTTCCTTCATATTCAGGATATACACCTTTTTCAACTGCTAAATCACTACTTGCACTTATAGCTTCATAAGATATATTTTCCATAATTTTATCAATTAATTCAAAGTGGTTGTTAGTTCCAAACATTATTCCCTTTTCTGCTAACATTTGTGCTTCACCCATAACACCTAAACCTATTGCACGAGATTTAAGGTTAGTGTTTTTTACTTTTGCGTGTGGATAAAAATTAAGTTCAATTACATTATCAAGCATTCTAATTGCTATTGGAACTACTCTTTTAATATCTTCTATACTATTAATTTTACTTAAATTTATACTAGCTAGATTACAAACTGCGGTTCTTCCTTCATCATATTCTTTTTCTACTATATAAACTTTTTTACCATTTAAAGTATCAAGGCTACTTAATTTTTTTGCAGTTTTTACTTGTGAATTATCAAGAGTTAAAATATCATTTTCTTCATAAATCTTTATACTACCATCTTCAAAAGTAGCTTTTATTTTATAATGATTTGGGTCTGTATTTTGAAAAATTTCTGTGCATAAATTAGAACTTCTAATAAGACCTGAATGAGAATTTGGATTAGCTTTATTAGCATTATCTTTAAAGCATAAAAACGGCATTCCACTTTCAAAATAATTTGTTAAAATCTTTTTCCAAAGCTCTTTTGCATCCATTACTTCTTTTACTATATTTTCATCTTTTTCAAGTCTTTCATACTCTAATTCAAATTCTTTTCCGTATAAATCACAAAGTTGTGGAGTATCAAATGGGTCAAATAAAGTCCATTTTCCATTTTCAGCAATTCTTTTCATAAATAAATCATTTATCCATAAAGCAGGGAATAATTCATGAGCTCTTCTTCTTTCTTCTCCGCTATTTTTTCTAAGGTCAATAAAATCACAAACATCCATATGCCAAGGCTCAATATAAACAGATATTGCACCTTTTCTTGTGCCTAATTGATCAACCGCTACAGCAATGTCATTTGTGATTTTTAAAAATGGAATAATTCCACCAGCTGCATTTTTATGTCCGTCTATACTACCACCCATAGCACGAACCTTACTCCAATCCCAGCCTATTCCACCACCAAATTTAGATAATAAAGCCATTTCTTTATAAGAATCAAAAATACCTTCTATATTATCAGGGGTTGAGCCGATATAACACGAACTTAATTGGTGTCTTGTTGTTCTTGCGTTACTTAAAGTTGGAGTTGCACACATAACTTCAAATTTGCTTATTAAATCATAGAATTTCTTAGCCCATTCTTGCCTATTTAATTCGTTTTGAGCTAAAAACATAGCTATTGCCATAAACATATGTTGTGGTAATTCAATAGGATTACCTTTGCTATCTTTAATTAAATATCTATCATAAAGGGTTTTAATACCTAAGTAAGTAAATTGTAAATCTCTTTCAGGTTTGATATAAGAATTTAAATCATCTAAGTCATATTTTTCTTTAAGACCTAAAAATAATCTTCCTGCTTTTTCTCCACGCTCAAAATATTCTCTTAAATGCACATATTCTTTTTGTGGATTAACTTTGTGATATAAATCATATAAAAATAATCTCGCAGCTACAAAAGTCCAATTAGGTCTATCTATATCTATTTTATCAACTGCTGTTTTTATTAAAGTATTTTGTATTTCTTCAGAAGTTATCATATCTCTAAATTGTATTTTAGCATCAACTTCTAGCTCACTTTGGCTTACATTATCAAGCCCTTCAGTTGCTAAAGTTGTATATTTTTTAATCTTAGATATGTCTAATTCTTCTACTCTACCTGTTCTTTTTACTACCTTCATGATTGATTATTTTTCCTTTGTGAATTTTAAAAAAGAATGTATTATAATAAGTAGATATATAATAAAGGTTAAAAAGAGTGGGATATTTATATAAAAAATTTTTTACTACAGAAAATAAAAAAGCTTATCAATTAGTTATGCAAAATTTAAATTACGATTTAAAAAAAGCACAAAGATTTTGTGATAAAAATCGTGTTATTATTTTTAAAAATAATGTTAGTAAAAAGCTAGAAAATACTTTAAATATAGAAGAAATAAATTTAACTGATATTGAAATATGTAAAAAGAATTCTATTATTTATGGAGAATATTATTTACTAATTTATGAATGCGTTAGTAATAATTTAAAACCAATTTTTGAAAATGAATATTTTGCAATTTTTAATAAACCAAGCGGAGTTTTATCACATCCTAATGGAAGAAATTGTGAATATTCTTTAAATGATGAAATTTGGCAAAAATATGGAGAAAATGCAAGTGTAGCTCATAGACTTGACGCTGCTACAAGTGGTCTTATAATGGTAGCTAAAACAAAAACTGCCAATAAAGAATTAAAAGAACTTTTTGCAAAACAAAAAATACACAAAGAATATTTAGCATTAGTATGTGGTAATATTAAAAATGATTTTTGTGTTAGTGCAAGACTTAAAAATGATGATGATTTAAAAAATAAAATGCAAGTTTGTGTAGATGGCAAGATTTCGCAATCTGAATTTATAGTTATCAAAAATTATCCTAAATATACACTTTTAAAAGCAATTCCACTAACAGGAAGACAACATCAATTAAGAGTGCATTTGCATTATGTAGGAAATAAAATCGCAGGGGATAATTTGTATGGACTTACTAACAAACAAGCAAGAGATATTTTAGATAAGAAAATATCAAATATAAAAGAACTTTGTGGAGCAAGTAGGCTTTGTCTTCATTCTGCAAGATTAAAATTTACTTATAAAAATCAAGATTATGATTTTTTTAATTATGATATAGAAAATGAATTTTTAGGAGCAATTAAATGAATGGATTAGATATATTTCAATACTTATTTATGGGTGTTGTTTGTATTGGTGGAATTATTGGAATGATTTTTATCATAATCAATGAAAAGAAAAAATAATGTTTCACGTGAAACTTTTTATCATTAGATTATTTTAATGTTTCACGTGGAACATTAAACTTATAATAAAATTAAAATTATTTACATACAAAATAAATTCATTAAACAAAAATTTTATTCTAAAACTTTGTTATAAATATAAATATAAAATATTTTATAAATTTTATTGAAGGAGAAAATATGAAAAAGATATTAATTTCTTTATTTTGTATAGGTGCATTAAATGCTAGTTCAATCAGTGAAATTGAAAAATTAAAACAAGAAAATGAAATTCTAAAACAAAGAATTGATGCTTTAGAAAATAAATTCTATGACCCGTTTGATGATTTTTTTAAAAGTTTTGATGCAATCAATAAACAACATATAAAAGCTTTAAATGAAATCAAAAAATCAATGGAAGATGATTTTAAAAACTACAAATCAAATTCTAATTACTCAAGTTATTTTCAAATCAACAATATCATATCTTATATGAAACAAACTTCACAAAATATAGATAATAAAACCAATTCAAAAATAGAAATAAAAACATATAACGAAAACACAAAAAAGGAATATTTATTAAAAGATATTATAAAAGATTTTGATACTTTTAAGGTGTATTTTAATTCAAAAAATCTTGATAAAAATATAGAATTAGACAAATTCTATATTAGTAGTAATGGTTTTGTATTCTTATCAAAGGATTTTAAAAATCAAATTATTATTAATTTTGAAGATATGAAAATTTATTTAAAAGATGAATTTTTAAAAGAACTTTCTTTATAAATTCACAAACCCTATTTTATAAATAGGGTTAAACTTTAAAAATATATTAAAATATAAATTTAATTACC
The DNA here is from genome assembly GCF_020138145.1 of Campylobacter sp. RM9334. Taxonomy (NCBI): domain Bacteria; kingdom Pseudomonadati; phylum Campylobacterota; class Epsilonproteobacteria; order Campylobacterales; family Campylobacteraceae; genus Campylobacter; species Campylobacter sp. RM9334. The sequence continues at coordinate 19,707 of NZ_JACGAX010000011.1, read as the reverse complement.
GATATATTAGTATAATCAGTAACTAAATATAAAGGTAAATTATGAAGCAATCACTTCTATTAGAATTAATATATCCACTTCCTGCGGCAACACTTGGTTTTGAACTTTTAGTATTTTTAGGTTCAATATATTTTAAAAAACTAAATATCACTTTTATAACATTGTTATTTTTAGCTAGTAGGATATTATTTATTTTTATGGATTTTCAACAAGCCCACGCATATATTTCACTATTTTCACCGATTGTATTTGCAATATTATTAACGCTTAAAAAAGATTATCTTTCTACAAAGAGATTAATTCCTGCTTATTTAGTAGTATTGTTTTATATCTTAATTGGTATATTTATTAAAGATTACCAGTTTATATCGTATTTACATAATTTAAACTTTATAAATCTTACTTATGTTTATTCAGATTTTTCTTTTTGCTTATTTTTAGTTTTAATGATTTATGTTGTAATTCTTAGAAAAATTAAAAATTTTGAATGTTTCTTGCAAGGTGCATATATTGCAGCCTATTTTCAATTTATATTCTACAATAGCCTTCAATTTTATAATTTAAGTTATTTTGAATTAGGCTCATTTATATTCTTAGCTGCTATTGGTTATCAAGGATATAAACTAGCGTTTTATGATTCACTAACTAATGTTTATAATAGAAGAGCTTATGACACTACTGAAGTAAAAAATAAAGATGTAATTGCTGTAGTTGATATAGATTTTTTTAAAAAGATTAATGATACTTACGGGCATGATGTAGGAGATATTATTTTAAGAAGTCTTGCAAGTATTTTGAAACAATATTCAAAAACTTATCGTTATGGGGGAGAAGAATTTGTTTTAATTTTTAAAGAATATGATTTTTATAAGTGTGTTAGCTTACTTGAAAACCTTAGAAACGAAGTGCAAAATCATACTTTTAAGGCTAAAAATCACGAAATAAAACTAACTATTAGTATAGGTGTTAGTTTGGTTACAAACTCTAAATTTGGAGCGTTTGAAACTGCTGATAATAGACTTTATAAAGCTAAACAAACAGGAAGAAATAAAACTATATTTGAATAACCAAAGTCATATTAAATTCTTTAATAAATTTATTATTTATACTAAGTTTGTGAGTATATTTATTTTTATAAAATTACTTAAAAGCTAATAATATTTGAAAACCTTATTTTAAATCCTATAAATTAGAATTTAAAATAAGAAAATTCAATACTTAAAACTCAAATCTAATACTTGCATTAATATTATAATCAATATTTAAATTCCCACTAAAAGTCTTTTCAGCTTCTATATTTAATCCTAATTTTTTACTAATATTTTTATTAAGTCCTATACTTGCAAAACCTCTTTTATCTTTCTTCGCTCCACTAAAAGCAAAAGAGCTAATCCCATCACTAACTAAAAAATCAGGATTATTAGTTAAATCAAATATTCCACCAATTCCAGCTCTTAATATTGTATTATTAATATCTACTCCAGTATAAACTGCTGCTTTTGATACCATTAAAACTTTTGAAGAAGATGTAATATTGACATTTGATACTTGAGATAAATTGCCAAATTGAATTACTTTTTCACCTTTAATATCAGTCTTTGGGATATAATTTGCAATCAATTCTAAACTAGGCTCTAAATAAAATTCATCACCAAATCTATAACCTAATTCAGCACTTGCTATTATACCTGTTCCTTTACTTGTAGAATTGCCTAAAAATGTATCGTTTTTAAACTCGCTTTTATAATGATTTGTTTTAAAAGTAGCATCTAAGAAAAATCCATTATTATAAACATTACTAACATACACTCCAAAACCATAATTATTAATTTTTGAATTAGTAGTATTATCAGTGGTTGTTTTACCGATATTTAGCATAATTCCTGCATAAGTATCAAAATCATTATTATTTATGATTTTGTCAGCACCTAATTGTATTTCATTGGCTTTTATAGAAGTATTTTTTATACTACCTTTATTTATATATCCACGAATCCAAATTCCTGCATTGTTATTAGTAAAACTTCTTAATTCTCCTAAACGCTTATTAAGATTATTATATTCAAACACTTGAGAAAAATAAAATTGCGAAGTCATTAATTTAGCTGATTCTAAAGCTTTTTCATTTTTACCTGTTACCATTAATTTGATAGCTTCTTTTTGTTCTTCTAATGCTATTTCAAATTTTTCTTCATCAGTCTTAGGCTCACTTGGTTTAATAGGATTTACAGGTTTTAAATCTATCCAAGGAATGTTTGGTTTGATTTCAGGTTTTGCTTCTTCGTTAGGATTAGGTTTAATATTTTCATTAGGATTTATAGGAGTTTCTGGTGTAACTTCTGGCTTAATATCAGGTTTTATTTCTGGCTCACTTGGTTTAGTATCTTCAATATTTGGCGGGGTTGTTGGTTTAATAGGATTTGCAGGTTTTAAATCTATCCAAGGAATGCTTTTATTATCAAAATTAGCTACTAAAATTCCAATATTATTTTGACTTTTATCTTTATTAGTTGTTTCATTTGATAATTGATTAGCTTCTACACTAGTTTTTATAGTATCTTTAATATCTGCATATTCATTAATTTTAGATGTATCAGTAATTAAATTATTAATAGCTGATATATCTAATTTCTTTGAATTAAATTCTAAATCATCAAAATTCATATTTTTATTATTTGTTAAAGCATATACTAAATATCTATCATTACCATTTATTATTTCCTTTTTACTCAAATAACTATTAGCTAAAGCAAATTCACTAATACCTGAATAAAATTTCAAATCTTTAATAAAGCTATTAATATTCGCATTACCATTTCCAACTTTTAAAATAGCTAAAGGTAAATTAGAATTTAAATTATTAACTTTATAAGTTCCATTACTATCTTTAGTTAAAGCTGTTAAGATACCAAAATTATTATCAATCCCACTTGTACTAATTTTTGAAATAATTGCTCCATCATAATTATTGTTACTTAAATAAAAAGTAGAATTACTAACATTTAAATTATTTACACTAAATGCACCTAATATTCTTGAATTATTAGCTGTAAGATTATTAATAATTTTTTTATTATTATTTAAATCATAAGTATTACCTATTAAAGTAGTCCCTACTAATTCAATATTAATATTATTTGAACTTTTAATACCCATATTTATTAAAGAATTTGTAGCTTTTAAATAACCATTATTAATAATTACATTTGCCTTATTATCATATTTTTCACCTAATTTAGCTCCATTTAAAACAAATGAATTACCTTCATAATTATTTATAGAATTTAACAAAGTTGAATTAGTTAAATTGATATCTTTAGCTTTAAAACCATTTTTAAATACTGATGAATCAAAATCAGTTAAATTATTATTTAAACCTTTTGCTTCTAAATAATTATTCAAATATGACTTAGTAGTATATATACCACCATACTCATTAGTAACTTTTCCACCTATTAAAGAATTATTTATTTTAATATCTGTAACACCTTTAGAATTTAATATATCAATTTCTTTACCATTTATAATATTACCTGTAATAAAAGAATTATTTATATCAAATTTCTTATTTCCTAAAGCTTTTATATTTGAAGATAAATTACCTATTAAATAAACTTTATCTATATTAATATTTTCACTATTTTCAATATTTGAAGCAGTAGTATATATCCAAGTTTTAAAAGGTGTATCATTTTTAGTATTTGGATCATTATAAGTATTTTTTAATAAATTTATATTATTTAAGGCTATAAAATCTTTATTAGTAATTCCTTTAATTGTTAAATTTTTTGAATTAATTGTCCCTATAATATGTGTTCCATTATTAATTGGTTTATTAGAAATATTAGCCCATTCCGTATCAAAAATAGTATCATCAATTATAACTTCATCATTTGATGAAATTGCACCTGCACTAGAATTGCTGATTATATTTGTTGAAGTAAGAGTAATTTTTGACTTATCATATCCAAAAGTAACACTAGTAAGTGGAGCAGAAAAACTATCTCCTTGTTTATTAGCCTTAATAGTACTACTAATTAAATGCAATTCTCCTTTTTTAATATTAATAGCCGAAGCTGCTTTATATCCTCCATAACCACCTGGAGTTGCTTGACCATTTTCTAAATATGAATTATATAATTTTGCTTTTCCACCTTGTAATTCAATAGCATATTCGTTATCAATATCTTGAAAAGGACTAATAATTATTCCACCTTTTCCAATAAAAGTAGAACCATAATCTATAAAATTACCACTATTTAAAGTTATTTTGTCATAAAAATGTAAGTGATAATCTTTATTTAAGAAACTATTTGTTACAAATGTAGCATTATTAAAAGTAATTGGGGTATAAACAATTGCATTATTTTTTGCATTATTTTTCAATGTTATATTTAAATTATTATTAATTGTTAAAGCTCTAGACTTATTTAAAGCTTCACTAGTTCCTGTAATATCAGCATTAATATTACTAATATCTTCTCCTTTTGGTAAGTTTATAAAACCATCAGCAAAAGCTGGTAAAAATAATATATTTATTAAAATTATTGATTTTTTCATTTTAAACCTTTTTTTAAAACAATAAAATAAAATTGAGTTATTCTAAAATATTAAATATAAATATTAGAAATATTTAGCTGAATTGTAGGGCTAGGTTTGAAATAATTTTTTTGCAAACTATAATGAATATTGACGCATTCATTTTCAAATGGGATAAAATCACAATTAAAACAAATCGCTTCAAAAGTTAAATTATTTTGAGTAAAAGTGCATTTTAAGTGCTTTTCGTTTAATAAAACTAGATTTTTAATAATTACGCCTTTACTTATAAAAAATGGCTTTTCATTACCTTGCCCAAAAGGCTCAAAATCACTTAAAATATCTAATAATTCCATATCAATTTCGCTAAATTCTAACTCGCCTAAAGTATTAGTAGTATCACAAAAATCAATATCATTATAATTAAGTTCTAAATTATTTAGCCTTGTTTTAAATTCTTTTAAATGTTCAACCTTTAAAGCAAGTCCAGCAGCTCCTTTATGTCCGCCGTAATTAGTCAAAATATCGCTAACATTTGATAAAAGCTCTAAAATATCAAGCTCTGCTACGCTTCTAGCACTTCCTTTTGCTAAGTCATCTTCAATATTAAAAACAAAACTAGGTTTATTAAATTGTTTAGCTAAACGACCTGCAACTATGCCTAAAATACCCTTATGCCAATTCTTAGAATAAGCTATGATTACTTTATCATTTTCGTTTGCAAATTCTATACTTTCTAAAAAACTTTGCTTTTCTTGTTCTTTTCTATCTTGGTTTAATTTTTCTATTATTTCTAATAAATTCTTAGCTTCATTAAGACTTTTTGCTCTTAAAAATTTATAAGAAATACTAGCATCATCCATTCTTCCACTAGCATTTAATAATGGTGCTATTAAAAATGGAATACTCTCATAATCAAAGAATTTCTTTTTATATTTTTCTTTTAAAACTACAAAAGCAGGACGATTTAATTTATTTAACTCTTTTAAGCCATAGCGAACTAATATATGATTTAAATCATTTAAATTCATCATATCAGCAACAATTGCAATACACAATAAATCTAAAAAACTAGCCATATTGTATTCTATATCTAATTCTTTTTTAATAGCCCCACATAGCCACCAAGCTACTTGCGCCCCGCAAATCTCACAATTAATATGCTTAGAAAACTCACAATCATCTCTTTTTGGATTAATTACAGCATAAGCATTTGGTAAAGTATCTCCTGGGGTGTGATGATCGCTTATTATTAAATCTATACCTAATTCTTTACATTTATTTGCAGCTTCATAAGCTACTATTCCATTATCAACCGTGATTATTAAACTAGCGTCTAAATTACTCACTATATCTTCGCTAATTCCGTATCCATCGCTAAAACGATTTGGAATTTTAACAATTATTTCTACACCTAAATTAGCAAAAAATTCACTCATAATAGTAGAAGATACTATGCCATCTACATCATAATCTCCTACTACTGCTATTTTTTCTTTATTTTTTATTGCCTTAGCTATTCTAATTGCTGCTTTATTCATATCCTTAAAGGTATGAGGTTTTGGAATAGTGCTAAGGCTTTTATGAAAATCGTTTTTAAATCTATCTTCTAAAACCTGCTTAATTTTAGTTTTATTTAGTGCAAGCATTGTCTAATAAAGCCTAAGATGACAGGATTTGCTTTAGTTAGCCTTGAAGTAAATTCAGGATGATATTGAACGGCTACGAAGAAATCATTATTTGTATTTTCAATAGCTTCAATAAGTCCATTTGATTCTCCACTAATAATAAGTCCATTTTGCTCGTATAAATCACGATATTTTGAGTTAGCTTCATAGCGATGGCGATGTCTTTCATAAGCTACTTTAGAATTATATAACTTACTTAAAAGTGTGCCTTCTTTTATATTGCAAACATATTCGCCAAGTCTTAAAGTCCCACCTAATGGAGTTTTTATTGTTCTGATTTCTTTTGAACCTGATTGATTAATAAATTCATCAATTAAATAAACAATAGGATTTTTAGTATTCTCATCAAATTCAGTTGAGTTAGCATCATCAAGTTTTATAACATTTCTAGCAAATTCAATTAAACTAAGCTGCATTCCAAGACAAATTCCTAAAAATGGGATATTATTTTCACGAGCGTATTTAATAGCCTTTATTTTACCTTCAACACCACGCTGTCCAAATCCACCAGCTACAAGTATTCCATCATTTCCAGCTAAATCATTTTCATCTTTTAATTCTTCGCTATCTATCCAATTAATTTCTACTTTTGTATCAAGATTTGCACCTGCGTGAATTAGTGCTTCTGTTAAAGATTTATAACTTTCTTTTAAATCTATATATTTTCCTACGAAAGCAATTTTAACTTTTTTGCTTGGATTAATTATTTTTTCTGTTAATGCTTCATACTCTTTTAAATTAGGAGTTTTTAGCTTTAGATTTAAATGTTTTGCAATAGGTAAAAGTATATTTTGCTCTAAAAATTTAAGTGGAATTTGATATATGCTTTTTGCATCAATACTTTCTATTACACAATCAATTTCTACACCACAACTCTTTGCAATTTTTTCTTTTATTTCATCGCCTAGTGGGATTTCACTACGAGCTATTATCATATCAGGACTAATACCTATTCTTCTTAATTCTCCAACTGAATGTTGGGTTGGTTTAGTTTTTAATTCTCCTGCTACTTTTATAAAAGGAACAAGAGTTAAATGTGCGTAAAATACATTATTTTTTCCGTATTTAAGTCCTAAAGAACGAATTGCTTCAAGGAATGGTAAGCCTTCAATATCTCCAACCGTTCCACCGATTTCTACTACTAAAACATCTTGATTTAAAGCTGCTGCTTCCATTCTACTAGCAATTTCGCCTACAATGTGTGGAATTACTTGAATAGTTTTACCTAGATATTCTCCACGGCGTTCTTTTTCAATTACGCTTTGATATACTTTTCCTGTAGTAAAGTTATTAAGATGAGTTAAATCTTCATCTAAAAATCTTTCATAATGTCCTAAATCAAGGTCAGTTTCTGCACCATCTTTTGTAACAAAAACTTCTCCGTGTTCAAGTGGGCTCATAGTTCCTGGGTCAATATTTATATAAGGGTCAGCCTTTAAAATACTTACCTTTAATCCACTTTGTTTTAATAAACTTGCAATGCTAGCTGCTGCAATTCCTTTACCAAGTGAGCTTAAAACTCCACCTGTTACAAATATAAATTTAGCCATACTTTTTCCTATCAGTTTTTTTTATTGTATATAATTTTAATAACCAATCAAATAACTTCGTTTTTTAAAAATTCTAAAACCCTAATTTGTGCGAAATCTTCAATTTCTTCTTCGCCTTCTTTAATTGATTTTTTCAATACTAATCTATCAAGTTGAACGAAATTAATTTTTCGCTTTAGTTTTGGATTTTGTTTAGTTAATTTTTTAATTCCTTTAAGTATATTATCAACTCCCATTGTATCTTGTTTAATATATTTTATATATTGATAAATGGTCGCTAAAAATATTCTTCTTTTGATTTCTTTTTTATAGATTTCTTTTGAGAGTTGTTCTATTTTTCGCTTTAAATCTTGTCTTTCATCTTTAACAACTCCTGCAATACAAGAAATTAATTTAGCTCTTAAATCAAAAGAATTATTAACTCCTATAAAAGTAATTCTTAAATTCGCTAAAAAAATATAAATTAAATCTAATTTCATTTACCCTCTATTAAGTCATTTTATCTTAAAATGCGTTTTCTCAAGTCAAGCCTTGTGCAATGTTTGTAAAAAGCAGAGCTTCAGGATGGGAACATAGCAGAGCACTTTTTATGAGTGTGTGCCGCAAGTCTCTTGGCTTGGGTTTGTAAAAAACTCTTCAAATTCTTTTAACATTTCATAAAAATTTACTTCACCAATTTTAGGATTTTCTTTAAAATCATTTAAAATCTTTGAATAACCATTTTTTAAATCCTTAGATTTAACGCCGTAATAATTAGAAATGATTGCTTCTAAAAAAGCTCCAGTTTTATCACAAGCTTTAAGCATTTTTCCATCAATTGTATTAAAACAATCTTCATTATAATCGTTAGGATTTTGAATAATTTTTACATTTTCTTTATTTATTCTATTTTTAAATTCATCTTTTTTAATCTTACCATCTTCATTATAAATTCCTAAAAGATAAGCAAATTCAGCTCTTATATTATTAGGCACAAAAGGTAAAATCTTTTCATCAATTAATTTAAGCTCATAATCACTTATTATCTCACTAAGCCCATCAATTCCGTATTTAACAGGTGTAATAATATCTCTTGTAAGACTTTCTGGTAAATCGTGAAAAATCGCACAAAAGAAGTTGCTAATAAATCTAGTATCACAAGCTTTTATTTTAAGACAATAAAAATAGCTTAAAACAGCTACTACTAACATATGTCCTAAAACACTTGTTTCAGGAATTCTAGGAGTTTGAGCCCAACGCTTTTGAAATCTTAAACGACCACTTAAATCAATTACCTTAGCTAATTTTTGATTTAATGATATTTTTTGAACTGCTAAAATTTCTAAATAATCTTCTAATTCTTCATCTAATTTAGCTTTAATTTCTTCATAATTACTAACATTTGGATATATGAATGAAAATTCATATCTAGTTGATAAATACCCTGCTGCTTTTAAAATAAATTTTTCTTTTTCATGAGTTTTATCATTATAATAATTATTAAAAATTTTTAAAAAATCATCGTTTTTATTGATTAAACTAAATTGTTTTTGTATCCATTCATCTAATTCTTTTTGTTTTGTTTTTTTGATTTCATTTAATACATCAGGACGAATATCAGTAACTATTACACGAGAAATAAACTCAACAACAATAGCATCAAGTAAAAATCTCATATCAATGTCTTTTTCACTTTTTGCTAAAAAATAAGCAATAATAGCCTTATGAGCTTGTTTATCAAGTTCAACTAAATTACAAATTCTAGGAAAATCATTCCATCTTGAAATTGAAGCAGCCTTAAAAATATGTAAAACAAGCTCTGGGCTAATCATTATTTATCCTTTTTATCTTTTTTCTTTTCTTTTTTAATTTCCGTATCAGAGCAGCACTCAATCACCGTATGAACATTACCACGAGGATTAAAATCTCCAACTAATTTAATATATTTTGGTTTTAAACGCTTTTTAAGAGTATTATAAATCTTATTTATACTATCTTCGTGGCTTATGTTTTTGTTATAAAATGAATTAACATAAAGTTTAATTGCTTTAAGTTCAACTACCCATTTATTAGGTATATATTCTAAATATAATGTTGCAAAATCAGGATAACCACTTCTTGGGCAAAGACAAGCAAATTCAGGTAGAGTTATTTTAATAACATAATCATTTTTTTGCTTATTTTCCCAACGCTCTAATTTTTTACCTTTAATTTTTTTTATTTCTTTTTGTCCGTATTTTAATTTTTCTTTCATTTCATCTCCTTAAGATTTTTGTCCTTATAAAATAAAAAGCCTTGATAATAATCAAATTTAATATCTTTTGTTAAATCAAGTAGATTTTTATTATCAATAAATCTCATAATAGTTTTGATATTTAGGCTTTTACATAAATTAAATAAATTTTCATAAATTATAAAATATTTTTCATTTTTTACATTTTTATTAAACTCAATATCAAAAATACCAAATTCAAATTCTAATCGTTTTAAATATTCTAAAGAACTAGGCGAACCTATACGATTTAGGGCAAAATTGATATTAATTTCTCTATATTCTTTTATTATTTCTTCAAATCTTGGCATATCATAATAAACATCATTTTCAAAAAATTCAAAAATAATTTTCCCATTTGTATTAGGGTGCTTAATAAAATATTCTCCTAAATAAAATAAGAAATTTAAATTCCTTAAAAAATCAGGAGATATTTTAATAATAATCCTATTATCAAAATGATATTCTTTCGCTAAAAGTTCTAAAAGATTTTTATAATAATTAAATTCTAAATTATTTTTAATAATTATTTCTTCTAATTTTGCTTGAGATATTTTCTCTGGATAATCTGAATTAATCCTATAATTTAAATAATATATTTCTTCTTCGCCTTCTAGCCTTTGGATTTTTAAGAAAAAATCACTCTTATTTATAGAGCTTACAACACTATTAGTAATGATATTTTCAGTAGCTACATCTACATCATCTTTTAATCTATTTTGTGCTTCTAAATAAAGTTTATTAAAATTAATACTTGATTTTATAATAGAATAATAACACTTAAAATCAACTCCATCTATTCTTTCTCTTTTAATTTCTAAAAATATTTTTTTAATTTCGTGTTGCAAGGTTTTATGCTTTGAACTACTTAAAATCATAAAATCAGCAGTAGTAATCCTACCTATTATTAGATTTTCATCCCACGCATAGAATTTATCAATTAATTTTTTCAATAATCTATCACTTTTATTAAACCCTAGCATTAATTTAATTTCGTTTATATTAGAAATTGTAAAAAACACTATAAAATCATCATTATTTAGATATTTTGTAAATTCACTTTGTAATAAAGTCCCAGTTTTTTCATCAATTACATTATGCTTTACTGATTTATAAATTACAAAAACAAAATAATAAAAATACAAAAATATAAAACATAAAATTACTAATATATCTAATGGTTTAAAAACTATTTCGTTAAATTCTTGCAAATATACAAAAGCAAAAACTAATAGTAATAAAGGCATAATGAGCTTAATAGCTGCATCTTGCCTATTTTTTCTTTCAATTTTTTTACTAATTGTCATATATCTAAGTGTTTTACATCTTTAGCGTGTGCTTGAATATATTCACGGCGAGGCTCAACTTCATCTCCCATAAATAAATTAAACACTCCACTAGCCCTATCAAAATCATCAACACTAATTTGAATTAAACGGCGATTTTCAGGGTCCATTGTAGTTTCCCATAATTGTTCTGGGTTCATCTCACCAAGACCTTTATAACGCTGAATATAAGTTCCTTTTTTAGCATTTTTTTCAACTTCATCAAGAACTTCTAAGAAATCTTTATCATTAAAAATATTTCTTTCTTCAATTTTTTTATAAATATAAGAAGCTTCTTCAAAATATGGACTATAAAATAAATCATTATTTACAACTATTTCTTCTAAACCATTTTGAGTTTGAACATAGATTTTAATCTCATCTTCACTAAGATAATGATTTAATATATTAAATCCTTTTGCTTCTAAAAATTCTTTTGATACTTTAAAAATTTCTTGCATATTAAGAGCTAAAATATCAGGATTTTCAACATAATGTCTAATTAATTCAATCACATTAAAGCGTTTTTTAAGCTCATTTAAAATACTTCTATAAGCTGCTACAACCTTTAAGAAGTCTTTTAAATCATTTGTTCCAATTCCACTAAATTCTAAATTCTCAACTCCAGTTTCAATCAAATAATCATTTAAAGCTTTTTCATCTTTTAAATATATTTCTTTTCTTTGACCTTTTTTATAGCGATATAATGGTGGTTGAGCTAAATATACATGTCCATTTCTAATTAATTCTTGCATAAATCTAAAGAAAAATGTAAGAATTAGAGTTTGAATATGAGAACCATCAACATCAGCATCTGTCATAATGATAATTTTATGGTATCTTAATTTTTCTATATCAAAATCATCGCCTATTCCACAACCAAATGCCGTAATCATATTTTTAATTTCATCAGATTTTAAGATTTTATCAAGGTGTGATTTTTCAACATTTAAGATTTTTCCTTTTAAAGGTAAAATCGCTTGAAATTCCCTATTTCTTCCTTGTTTAGCAGAACCACCCGCACTATCGCCCTCTACTAAATATATTTCTCTAATTTCAGGGTCTTTTGAAGAACAATCAGCTAATTTTCCAGGTAAAGTCCCTACACTTATGCTTTCTTTTTTACGAGTTAATTCTCTTGCTTTTTTTGCTGCTTCACGACCTCTTGCAGCCATTAAAGCTTTATTCATAATAGCACGAGCATCATTTGGATTTTCTTCAAAGAATTTAGTTAAAGCATCGTTTGTAATTTTATTTACTATACCACGAACATAAGAACTACCTAATTTACCTTTAGTTTGTCCTTCAAATTGTGGTTCAGGAACTTTTACACTAACTATTGCAATAAGCCCTTCTTTAGTATCTTCGCCTGTTATTTTTATATCTTTTTCTCTAGCGGCTGCATTTGCTTCAATATAACTTGTAATTACTTTTGTAAGCCCCATTCTAAAGCCTGCTTCGTGAGTTCCACCATCTGCGGTTTTAATGTTATTTACGAATGAAAATAAAGTCTCACTATAAGTATCATTATACATTAGTGCAATATCTACAACTACATCTTCTGCTTCATCATTAAATGCAATTACATTTGTAACAGCTTCTTTTTTATTTAAATCAGTTACAAATTGAGAAATACCACCATCATAATGATAAGTTTCGCTTTTACCATTTCTTTGGTCTTTAAAATTAATAGTAATTTGTGGATTTAGATATGCTAATTCACGAAATCTCTTAGCTAAAGTATCATAATCAAATTCAACTACTTCAAATATCTCAGGGTCAGGGAAAAACTCTATGCTAGTTCCTGTGCGATTAGTTGTTTTAATTATTTCTAGCTCACTTGTTGGAATACCTTTAGAAAATTCTTGTCTATGAGTATTTCCATCTCTTTTAACTGTTGCAATTAATTTAGATGAAAGTGCATTTACAACCGATACACCAACGCCGTGCAAACCACCACTAACCTTATAAGTATCTTTATCAAATTTTCCACCAGCGTGAAGAACGGTTAAAACAACGGTTAGAGTTGAGATATTTTCAGTTGGGTGAATTCCAACAGGAATTCCACGACCATTATCAGTAACTATACAAGAACCTTCTTTGGTAATTTCAATATCAATAGTATTACAAAAGCCAGCCATAGCTTCATCAATAGAGTTATCAACTACTTCATAAACCATATGATGAAGACCATTAAAGTTAGTATCGCCAATATACATTCCAGGGCGTTTTCTAACTGCTTCTAGTCCTTTTAATACTTTAATTTTACTTTCTGCATAATTTTCTTGCATTATTTATCCTTAGTTTTTATTTGCTGATATTAGTGATAAGAAATTTTTACTTTCTAAAACAACAGGAGCTGCTGATGAATAGAATTTAAATGTGAAATATTCATTTTCATTTAAATGTAAAAAATCCATCATATGTTTGTTCGTAAGATTTATTTCAAATTTATCTTCTATAGTAATATTTGTTTCTAGCTCACTTGTAGCATTTGTTTCGTTAAAATCATCACTTAAAGCATTATTTTTAAATGTGATTTTACCGGTTTCAAATTCTATTTGACATTTTGTGCAAACTGCACTTAGTTTTTTTATTTCATTTAAAAAGTCTTCGTTTTTAATGATAATTTCATTTGTAGGTAATTTATGTGGCATTACTTCAACATATCTTAAAAAATCAATAGTTGCTAATTTTGTAAAGAATTTAAAATTATCATTTTCAATGATTAAATAATTATTTGTTTTATAAACCCTTACTTCTTCATTTAATAATTTTTGTAGTTCTTGAGCTGATTTTTTTGTAATTATTAATCTTTGTTCGTATTCATTTTGAGCTATGAATGAATATTTGTGAATTCTTTTAGAATCGCTTCCTACAAAAACAATGCTATCTTTTAAAATATCTATATAACAGCAATTAAATTGAAAAGAAATACCATTATTATCAACAGCAGGTAAAATCATTTTAAAGCCGATATTTAGTTCTTTTGCACTTATTAAAATAGGTGTTTTGCTATTTTCATCTTCTAAGAAAGAAAAATTATTTTCACTATTTATTGGCAATGAAAAATTAGTTTTATTTTGAGTAATTTTGATAGATTTTTCTAATTTTTTGATTTTAATATCACTATTATCAAGGCTTTTTAAAATATCAATTAATTTTTTAGCATTGATAAAAATTTGTCCTTCATTTATGATATTACATTCTTGGATTTTATATTCAATTCCTATTTCACTATCACTTGCTCTTAAAATTAATTCATTGTTATAAGCTAATAATAAAATATTAGAATTTAAACTTGTATTATCTTTTTTCTCAACATAATTGCTAACTATTAAAGCTATATTTTCTAATCTCTTTTTGTCTATTTGTATTTCCATATTCTTCCTTTTTCGCTTTATTATATTTAATAATCTTTATTTTTTGAGTTTATTATTTTATTTTTTAAATGTTCTACTAGGCTTCTAAAATCATCATCAAGACATATCATTTCATTTATTTTTTTAATATGTTTTGAAATAGCACTATGGTCTTTCATTTGAAAATGAGTTGCTATTTGGCTTACTGAATTTGAAATTAATTCTTTAGTTAAAAATATAACTATTCTTTTAGCTTTTACTATTTCTTGTTTTTTAGAACTTGATTTTATTTCGCTTATTTTTACATTTAATTCTGAACTTACTATATCAAAAATATCTTCAATTTCAATATTTGATTGATTTTCTTTAATGTATTCTTTTATTTGATTTTTTAAATCATCTAAGGTTATTTTTTGTTTTCTTATACTTTGAAAAGCGTAAATATAATTTATAATTCCTTCTAAATCCCTTACATTTTCACCTATATAATTAGCAATAGTATTAATCATTTCATCATTTAATTCTATATCATATACAAGGCTTTTTTTCTTAATAATTGCTTTTTTGGTTTCTATATCAGGGACACTAATATTTGCAAGAACTCCTTTATTAAATCTTGATTTTAATCTATCTTCAATTCCATTTAAATTTATAGGAGCTACATCTGAAGTCATTATTATTTGACCATTTCTTTCTACTATATCATTAAAGATATGAAAGAATTCTTCTTGTATTTTATCAGTAGTGCCTAAGAACTGAATATCATCAATTAATAATAAATCACAATCTTTATATTCACTATTAAAACTATCAAATTTATTTGCTAATATTGCATTTTGATAGTCTTTCATAAAACCTTTTGAAGTTTTATATATTACTTTTTTTCCAAGTTCTAAACATTCATGCCCACTAGCTTGTAATAAGTGAGTTTTTCCTAAACCTGTATTTGAATATATAAAAATTGGATTAAAGTCTTTTCCAAATTTATTTTCATCTGTTATTGCTTTACAAATTCTATAAGCAAACTCATTACTTTGTCCTACTATGAAATTATCAAAAGTAAGGCTTTGATTTAATATTGAAATTTGTTTTTTAGCTACTATTGGTTGAGTTTCTTGTGGTTTGTTTATTTTTTCATTATTTACTTGAATTGTAATTTTATATTTTTTACTATTTGTTTTTTCTGCTATTTTTTCTAATATACTTTGGTATTTTGTTTGAATATGTTTAGCTATGAATTGATTAGGTGCATTTAGAATTATTTCATTATTTTTGCTTTCATTAATTTGTAAAATTTCAAAATAATTTTTATATTGATTTTCTCCAATTAATACTTTTAATTCTTCTAGAATTTTATTTAACATTTATTCCTCTTTTTTGTTATTACCTTTGATGATGTGAAAATCTAGTAATATTTGTTTAAAAATATTTAAAACACCTATATATCAATGCTTTTAATAGTGAAAAAATATACCAAAAATATACAAACAATTTACAATATTTCATCATAAATTTCACAAGCTCTTTAAAAAATTCTTTAATTTAGTGAAATTTTTTTATGAATTTTTATTGTAATTTTTAAAATTCTTATAAATTTTCGTGAAATTCTATAAAAATCAGTTTATGTGAAATTCTATTTCATTAAGAAATTTATCGTAATAATAAGCATTTCATAAAAAAATAATTTTAAATTTCACAAGGATTTCACATATGAAAATTTTAGGATTTGACCCAGGAACTAGATTTTGTGGATATTGCCTTTTAGAAAAAAATGGCAGCACAAATACTCTTTTAGAAGCAGGTCTAATAAGATTTAAGAGTAAAGAATTAATAGATAATATTTTAGAATTAAACGAAGCTTTAGAAATGATTTTTAAAAAAGTTCCAAATGCTAGTGTGGCGGTTGAAAATATATTTTTTGCTTATAATCCGCAAAGTGTTTTAAAACTCGCACAATTTCGTGGAGCAATGCTACTTAAAATCTTACAAACTTATGGGAATTTTAGTGAATATACAGCTTTACAAGTTAAAAAAACAATCACAGGCAAAGCAAAAGCAGAGAAAGAACAAGTAGCTTTTATGGTTAAAAAGCTTTTAAAAATCAATAAAGAAATAAAACCACTTGATATAACCGACGCAATGGCGGTTGCATTAACTCATAGTTTTTATATAAAAAATACTTAAAATATTAACTTAAAGATATATTAGAATCTGTAAAAACAGATTCTAAAATTTATTTTAAACTAGCTAAAATTTGCATAGCTTCTACATTATCTCCTTGTTTTACAAGTATTTTATCTATTATTCCATCACTCGTTGCTTCAATTGGAACTTCCATTTTCATAGCTTCAAGAATAAATAATTCTTGTCCTGCTTTTACTTTATCTCCTGCTTTTACAAGCACTTTAAACACATTTCCTGACATTGAGGCTAAAATGCTTTTATCATTAGCTATTGATTGTGAAATTTCTTGTTTTTCAATAATTTTTGAAGTATTTTCTTTTTCTTTTACTTTTACTTCGTAGCTATTGCCATTTACTAAAATTTTGTCTTTTTCAATTTCTACATCATAGGTTTTATCATTGACTTGCACTGAATAAAGATTGTTAGAATTTGATTTAGTATTTTGAGAAATTTTTCTAACATTGACTTTTGCTTCACCTTTTAAAAATGCTAATCCTTTTTCTTTACAAGCTGCAACTATGAATAGATTTTCATCAGTTACTAAAATACCTTCTTTTTTAAGTATTTTTTCAATGTATTTAAGTGATTTAGTTTCATCAAGGTCGGCTAAATCTATTGCTTTTTCTTTTGTTGGTTTTAGATTTAATTGCTCACTTGCAAGTTTTACTATTTTTGGATCTGGTGCTACAGGAGTTTTTCCAAAATAGCCTAAAACCATTTTGCCATAGCCTTCTGCGATTTTTTTCCATTCGCCAAACATTACATTATTAAATGCTTGTTGGAAATAAAATTGACTAACAGGAGTTACGCTAGTTCCAAAGCCACCTTTTTTTACCACTTCGCTCATAGCTTTTATGGTATCAGGGAATTTATCTAATACATTATTATCTCTCATCATTTGAGTATTCGCTGTTAATGCTCCACCTGGCATAGGTGAAATCGGTATTAATGGACTAACTTGTATAGCTTCAGGTGGCATAAAATAATCTTTCATACAATCTTTAAATACTTCTTCATATTTTAAGATTTTTTCAACTTCAAGCCCACCTAAATCATAATTTTTACCTTTTACAGCGTGTAACATTGTAAGAATATCAGGCTGACTTGTTCCACCACTAACAGGAGCTGCTGCAAGGTCAATTCCATCAACACCAGCTTCAAGTGCTGCTAAATAACAAGCTACACTAACACCTGCACTTTCGTGAGTATGAAGTCTAATGTGAGTATTTGCAGGTAAAAGTTTTCTAGCCATTTTTATTGTTTCATATACTTTTTGTGGATTACTTGTCCCTGATGCGTCTTTAAAACAAATGCTATGAAATGGGATATTAGCTTTTAAAATTTCTTTTAAGGTTTTTTCATAAAACTTAGTATCGTGAGCGCCTTTGCAACCTATTGGTAAATCCATCATAGTTATTACAATTTCGTGTTTTAAACCATAATGCACTATTCTTTCGCCACTATATTTTAAATTCTCAACATCATTTAAAGCGTCAAAATTTCTAATCGTAGTAGTTCCGTGTTTTGCGAATAATTTTGCGTGTAAATCTATTATTTCACGACTACCAGTATCAAGTGTAACGGTATTTACTCCACGAGCAAGGGTTTGAAGATTAATACCATCTCCTACAATTTCACGGAATTTATCCATCATAGTAAATGCGTCTTCGTTTGTATAAAAATAAAGGCTTTGAAATCTTGCCCCGCCACCAAATTCAAAATGCCTTATCCCAGCTTCTTTTGCAGCTTGTAATGCTGGGAAAAAATCATTCATTAAAACTCTAGCTCCATAAACTGATTGAAAGCCATCACGAAAACTTGTATCCATAATATCTATATATTTTTTAGCCATTTTTCTCTCCTTTAATTTAATTTATCTTTTAATGCCACACAAATTGAAGCAATTATTTCATCTTTATCTTTTTTATTTTTATCATCAATATTGCTTAGAATTTTTTCTAAATTTGTTTTTATATAACTCGTATCAAAAATACCTTTTCTAAATTCTTTACTTTTTGCAATAGTTTTTAAAAATGAAATTGTTGTTTTTACGCCTTCTATTGTAAATTCTTCTAAAGCTCTTTCTAATTTATTTACCGCTAAATCATAACTAGACGCTTTTACAACTAATTTTGCGACTAAAGAGTCATAAAATGGCGGGATTTTATAACCTTTATAAAGATGGCTATCAACTCTAACTGAAGGTCCTAAAGCAGGATAGTATTCTGTAACCATTCCTGGTGTTGGTATGAAATTCTTATTAGCATCTTCTGCAGTAATTCTAGCTTCAATAGCAAAGCCATTTGATTTAATATCACTTTGTTCTAATTCTTGAATTTGTCCTGCTGCATATCTTAATTGCCTTACTATTAAATCAACCCCTGTTATCTCTTCTGTAACGCCGTGTTCAACTTGTATTCTAGTATTCATCTCCATAAAATAAAATCTATTGTAATCATCTAACAAAAACTCAACCGTTCCTGCATTAGTATATCCAGCCGCTTTTGCAGCTGCTACTGCAGTAGCTCCCATACTTTTTCTTAAATGCTCGCTTATTGATGGACAAGGTGCGATTTCTATTATTTTTTGATGGCGTCTTTGAATAGAACAATCTCTTTCGCATAAATGAATTATATTGCCATAATTATCGCCTAATATTTGAAATTCTATGTGGCGTGGATTTTCTATGAGTTTTTCCATAAAGACATCATCATTATTAAAATATGCTTTAGCTTCTCTTTTACAAGTATTAAATGCAGGTATTAATTCATCTTCATTCCAGACTTCTTTAATCCCACGACCACCGCC
>NZ_JACGAX010000010.1:0-62710 GCF_020138145.1 Campylobacter sp. RM9334 | reverse complement strand
GCAAAAAGAAGGTAAAAAGCGTATGAAAGCAATAGGTAAAGTATCTTTACCACAAGAAGCATTTTTAAGTATTTTAAAGATTGATTAAAAAAGGAATTTCAAATTGAAATTCCTAAACTTTATTTAAAGTATTAGCTAGGTTTAAGCAATCTTGCAAAGTAGGATAGTCTGAAACAAAAATATTTTTTACATTATATTTTTTTAATTCATTTTCAGTGCTTTTTCCTATTGCTATTATATTTTTTGGAAAAGTTTTGAAAAAATACTTATAATCACGCACTCCTGATGGTGCTAAAAATATCAATATATCTTCATTATTTATTGACTTTATAAAAGGGTTTAAATCATTATCTAAAGGCGTATTTAATCTAGCGTTACTATATGCTATTACAGACCTTAGGCTAATATTATTTGAATCTAAAAACTCATCTAAATCACTTATAATATTTAAAGCCCTAAAATAAACACATTTTAAATTATTTAGCAGTGGCAATATCTCGTTTTTAAATTCACTTGCATGAGCTGATTTGCCTGTATAAAACACATCTAAGCCTAAACTATTTAGGTATTTCGTAGTTGCTAAACCTATACTAAAAATCTTTTTATTTTTTAGATTAATATTATTTAATACACAAGATTTAACGGCATTTTTGCTAGTAAAAATACAAGCATCAAAATCATCATTAATGCTAAAATCATTAAAAATTATTTCATTTACAAAAATACTCTTTATATTTGTTTCGTTTTTTAAACCAACTACATAAATCATTCAAAAAACACTTCTCTTTCAAGTTTGCAAAGCAATAAAGCACAGGCTAAAGCACATTGATTTTGCTTATAAATCCTATCTCCAAGTAATTCTAATCTCTCGTGCAAAATCAAGCCTGTATCACTAATAGCACATATAAAAGCTACACCGCTTTTAACACCTAAATCATCGCTATCTCCTAAAACCCCCGTGCAAGTTATAGCGTAATTTGCCTTAGTTAATTTTAATACCCCCGTAGCCATTGCTAAAGCGCAATTTTGAGAATAAACTGCTTGATTTTCTAAATGAATATCCTCTACATTTAGCCAAGCTTTTTTGCTTTTGTTTGAATATGTTATAACACTACCTTCATAAACACTACTTGAGCCATTAATTTTAGTAAAATTACTAGCTAATAATCCACCAGTGCAGCTTTCTGCAAAGCTTAATTTTTTGTTATTTTCTTTTAATTTTTTAATTATATGCTCGTATAAATTATCAGCAAAAATCACTTTTTTAGGGAATAATGATTTAACGGAATTTAAAAGCCCTATTTCATCTGAATATTCATTAGTATTTACTTTGACATATAATAAATTATCAAGTAGTGAATAAATATTAAGACTTACTCCATAAGGCTTTACGCTAGTATTTAATAATATTTCAGCACTTTCTAAATCCAAATCACTTATTAAAAAATCATAACTAAGTTTTGTATTATGCAAAATTTCAGGTAGATAAAACATACTAGCTTTTAATATATTAATCATAACCCCATTTAAATCTATTAAAACTGAATTTTTCTTATAATCTTTAGGATTTTCTACTATAAACTCATCATCAATTAAGCTCAATTCACATTCTTTTAGTGTAGCTAGGATTTTATTAATCATAGAAAAAGAATGCTCATCAGCAATTATCGTTACTAATTCATATTTTTTAACATCTATTTCTAAAAGAGTATTTAATTTAGAATCATCATCATTAAGCTTAATGATAGTATTAGCAAACAAATTCTTCTTAGCCAAACTTCTATCTACAAATTCACAAAAACTACTATTAAAACTCAAATCTTTTGTAAAATATATTAATAAATGTTTCATTTCTTATCCTTTTATTTAAAAAAGTATAGCAAAATAAGTGCATTTTAACAATCAAAAAATATTAAAGGCACATTTATGGATTATAAAGATACATTATTATTACCCAATACTACTTTTGAGATGAGAGCAAATCTTTATGAAAACGAGAAAAAAAGTTTTGAAAAATTTTCATCATTTGCATACGCACAATTAAGAGATAAAAAAGCACCTAAATTTATCCTACACGATGGCCCACCTTACGCTAACGGGCATTTACACATAGGTCATGCTTTAAATAAAATCTTAAAAGATATGATTAATAAAACTAGATATTTTCTAGCTAATAATTCAATTTCATATACTCCTGGTTGGGATTGCCATGGTTTGCCTATTGAACAACAAGTTGAAATCAAATTAAAAGATAAAAATCCAAGTATAAAAGAAATTCACGACGCTTGCACCGAACACGCAAAAGAATTCATAGGTATTCAAATGAAAGAATTTAAAGACTTAGGAATAATTGGAGATTTTGACAAGCCTTATTTGACTATGGATTTTAAATTTGAAGCAAATATTTACAAAACTCTTTTAGAAGTAGCTAAAAATGGTTTATTAATTCAAAGAAGTAAGCCAGTTTATTGGAGTTGGGCTGCTAAAAGTGCTTTAGCTGAAGCAGAAGTTGAATATGAAGATAAAGAAGATTATTCAATTTTCGTAGCATTCAAACTAAACGATGATGCAAAAGCAAAACTTAAATCTTTAGGAGCAAATGATAGTGTTTTAAACAACGCAAGAGCTGTTATTTGGACTACTACTCCTTGGACTTTACCAGCAAATAAAGCAATCGCATTAAATAAAGATGAGCTATATGTTTTAGGAGAAAATGGTCTTATCGTAGCTAAAAAAAGATTAGAAGATTTAGCAGAATTTAATATTAAACCTGTGCTTGAATTTAAAGGAGATTTTTTAGAAAATACAAACGCATTAAATCCTTTAAACAATAATCTATCTCAATTCATAACAGGAGAGCATGTTTTAATGGATGGCGGTAGTGGTTTAGTTCATACTGCACCAGGACACGGAGAAGATGATTATTATGCTTGTTTAAGATATAACATTGAAGTAGAAATGCCTGTAGGAGATGATGGTTGTTATGATGAAAATATCAAAAGATTAGTGCCAAATAAACCTGAATTATTAGGAATGCATGTATTTAAAGCAAATGAAGTAATTATTGAATTATTGGGCAAAAGTCTTTTAAAATGCTCTAAATTTATACACTCATATCCATTTTGCTGGAGAACTCATAAACCAATAATTTATAGAGCTACTAAACAATTTTTCATAGCTATGGATAAAGAATTTTACAATGGTATGACTTTAAGAGAATTAGCTCAAAAATCACTTGATGAAGTAAGTTTTTATCCAAAAGCAGGAAGAAATAGAATAGGAACTATGATTAGTAATAGACCTGATTGGTGTATTTCAAGACAACGCTCTTGGGGTGTGCCTTTAGCATTCTTTAATGATAAATCAGGGAATTTGATTATGGATTTTGAACTTTACGAACACCTTGCAAGCATATTTGAAAAAGAAGGCGTAAGAGTATGGTGGCAAAAAGATATTAAAGATTTATTACCAGCTAATTCAAAATATAAAGCAGATGAATTAGAAAAAGTTACTGATATTTTAGATGTTTGGTTTGATAGCGGCTCTACATTTAACGCTGTTTTAGCTAGTGGAAATTACGATATCAAAACAACTCAAGCTGATATGTATTTAGAAGGAAGCGACCAACATCGTGGGTGGTTTCAAAGCTCATTATTATTAAGCGTTATTTTAAACAAACAAGCACCTTATAAAGCAGTTTTAACTCACGGATTTACCGTTGATGAAAAAGGTAGAAAAATGAGTAAAAGTCTAGGCAATGTAATAGCACCAGAACAAATTGCAAAAAATTATGGCTTAGAAATCTTTAGACTTTATATAACATTATGTGATTATTCAACTGATGTTAAATTAGGCGAAAGCATATTAAAACAAACTAGCGAACAATATAGAAAAATAAGAAATACAATAAGATTTTTATTAGCAAATACTAGCGATTTAAAAGCTTATAATTATAATTTCAGTGATTTAGACAAAATGATTTTAAATAAAGCTAATAATGTGTTTGAACTTTACAAAAAATCATTCTTAGAATATGATTTCGCTAAAGGTATGAATGCACTTTGCACATTTTTAAGTGCTGATTTAAGCGGTGTTTATCTTGATATTTGTAAGGATAGCTTGTATTGTGATGCTAAAGAAGATAGCAAAAGAACAGCGTCAATTACTGCAATGGCTTTAATACTTAAAAAATTATTAGTTTTACTAGCACCTGTATTAACTCATACTACAAATGAAGCTTGCGAACACGCAAACAAATTTATATTAGGCGATATTAAGAGTATTTTTGATTTAGAAGATTTTGATTTTGCTAGTAAAATCAAACCGAGCAAAAACGATTATGAATATTTATTAAAAACTCGTGTTAAATTCTACGAGCAAATTGATATATTAAAAAAAGATAAAATAATCAAAAGCACATTAGAGCTGAATCTAGCTACTAATGATGAAGTGATATTAAATTATGAAGAAGCAGCTGATTTTTATTCATTAAGTAAAATTGAAGCTTTAAATAATAACGAAGCTTTGGCAAGTTTTGAAATTGATAATAAAACATACAAAATCATAAAATCAAATCTATGCAAATGCCCTAGATGTTGGAAATACTTAAGTCTAAACGAAGAAAGCTTATGTCCTAGATGCGAAAGGGTGTTAAAATGAGCGAACCTGTTAGCTTAGAGCTAATAGTCGGCACTATTATAGTATTAGCTATAATTAGTGCTATTGGAGTAATTTTAGTAAATAAAGGAAAGAAATGATAACTTTAGAACAAGCATTAAAATTAAGTGATAATGAATTAATAGAATTAAAAAAAGAACTAAATAAATTAGCATTAGAAAACAAACATTTAGGAGCTTATGTAGAGCAATTAATCAATACTCCTTTAGATGATGTTGATTATCTAGGAGTGCCTGTAGCTATTAAAGATAATATTCAAGTTAAGGGCTGGAGCATTACAAATGGTTCAAAAATAATGCAAGGATATTATGCACCTTATGATGCAAGTGTGATTAGCAATATGAAAAAACACAAATTCGCACCATTTGGAAGATGTAATATGGATGAGTTTGCTATGGGTAATACTACAAAAACAAGCTTTTATGGAAAAACCCTAAATCCTTTAAATAATGCTTTAGTCCCAGGTGGAAGTAGTGGTGGTAGTGCTGCTGCGGTAGGTGCAAAAATAGCTCTTGCTGCATTAGGAAGCGATACAGGTGGAAGTGTTCGCCAGCCTGCTGCATTTTGTGGTTGTGTAGGTTTTAAGCCAAGTTATGGAAGAGTTAGCAGATATGGACTTGCTAGTTATTCAAGTAGTTTAGACCAAATAGGAGTATTAACTCAAAATGTAAAAGACGCTAGTATTTTATACGATGCGATTGCAGGTCATTGTGAGTTTGATAGCACTAGTGCTGATATTCAATTTGTGCCTACATTTGATAAATTAGACGCTAATAAAAAATACAAAATTGCAATTATTAAAAATTATATAGATTCATGCTCTGATGAAATAAAAACACAAACTTATAAAGCTATAGATAAATTAAAAGCTTGTGGTCATACCATAAGTGAAGTTAGCCTTGCTGATAGTAAATACGATGTAGCTGCTTATTATATAATAGCTTGTGCTGAAGCAAGTGCTAATTTAAGCCGTTACGACGGGATTAGATATGGCAATAGAGCTAAGGAATTTAAAGATTTAAACGAGTTATATGTAAATACTAGAAGCGAAGGTTTTGGGCTTGAAGTTCAAAAAAGAATTTTATTAGGAACATTCGTGCTTTCAAGTGGTTATATTGACGCATATTATAAAAAAGCTCAATTAGTAAGAGAAGTTATCACTAGAAAATACAATGAAATTTTAAGCGATAATGATTTAATACTAATGCCTGTTGCACCAAGTCTTCCAAAATCATTTGATGCGAAGACTAGTTCTGTTGAAAGCTATTTAGAAGATATTTTCACTATTTCAGTTAATCTTGCAAAACTTGCAGGTATTAGCGTGCCTGTTGCTAAAACTGAAGATAATTTAAATGTGAGCGTTCAATTAGTAGCAAAAAGATTTGATGAGCAAAACTTATTAAATGCAGCATTAAGCTTGGAAAACGCTGTTAAATAACCTACCCTATTCTATTTTAAATTCTAAGAATTTAAAATAGATTTTAATCACTTTTAGCACTTTGCTTAATATTTATATTATGTAATTTTTATACTTTCTATCTTTTTTATCGTAAATTAACTATCTAAATAGTGATTAAATTGTAAATTAATAAAGTTTTTTGATATTTTTATTTAAGTAAATGCTATGATATGAAAAATAAAGGAATTTGAATGCTTAAAATTTGGAATGTTACTATTTTTAGTTGTGGTTTTAATTTAAGGCATTGATTGTGCTATATAGCACCATATAAATTTATTAAAAAAAGGTTAGATGATATGCAAAGAGATTACGATAAAGAGCCGGTAATTATCAAGGATATTAATACATTTTTTGATTTTTTACCTGCTTTTGTTTGTATGATAATAAGTTATATTGCGTATTTTCTAACAGATAATCCTAGCTCTTCACTTCATAGAAATGTTTTTATAATTATGCCATTTTTAGCACTACCTTACATAAGACCTTTTATAAAGTGTAAAAGAGAAATCATAATTACTAAAAATACCATTAATTATCTAAATAATGGCGAAGTGTTAGAAAGTATTGATTTAAATAAGCCTTTTAAGATATATAAAAGCTTTTCGGTAGTTCATCACAAATCACAAAAACCCCATGAAGTAATTCAAATTTTATGGATTTTTTTACTACCTGCTACTATCTTACAATACTTTATAAATTTTATTCTTAAATTATTTTATTACATATTTACGCTTAAACTAAAATACTATAAGGTAATGGATTCGGTAATTTTATTGCAAGATGAAAAGATTATAAATATATTAAGCATTGAAAAATATCACGAGCTTGAAAAGTATTTTAAAGATAATCATAATATCAATATAAAAGAGCTTAAAATTTATTTTGATAAATATGGTTATATTTATGAAAAAATTGATAGTTAAGGAGTTGATGATGACAAAAGAAGAATATTTGAATTGTATGGATAATTTTAAAAATATCTGGACTGCAATGTATGATGTTGGAGATAAGTATTTAAAAGATAAGTATGGAAAAATAGTTTTGTAATCTTCCTATGAAAAATATTTAAGGTTTTAGTATGAAAAAAACATTAGAATTCTTAAAAATACTTTTTAAGATTTTTATAATAATTGAAATAATGATTGCTATTGGCTCAGTTTTAGCAGGTGTAATTTTTAGCATTGGCTCAGATGTAAATGTAATTTATTCAATTCTTTTTTGCTTTTTAGCGATTAATAGTTTGTTTTTTGGTTTTACAGGTCAAATAATAATTTTATTTTATAAAGGACTTATACTTTATCCACTAATATATCTTAAAGTTTTTATAATTATATTTTTTATAATATTTTTCTTTAAATTAAGAAAAAGATTTAACAATAAAATAGCTTTTAAATATAGCATAATACCTATGATAATAATATTTGCTTTATATAATTATTTTTTTAGAACCATACCTGATTATTCAAGTAAAACTCATGAAAGAATAGTAACTCTAAGTGATTATAAAAAATACCAGCAAGGCTATTGCTTAAAAGAAGATAGGATATTACCTAAAGATGAGCTTTATAAAAGAGTAGTGATAAATTTCTTAAAAACAAAAAGATGGGATGAAACATATAAACACTTATCTTTTTCTCTTAATGAAGATAATGAAGATAAAATAAATTATTACATTCATAAAGATTTTAATTTAGATAATTATAAAGAGTTTTTAAAGCAACGAGCCTTAGAAAAAGAATATTTTTCTTTAGATGAACTTCAAGAAGTTGATTATTCTAAATATCTAACGATAGACGCTAAAAACAACAAAGCAGGGTTTATTAAACCTGTTATTTTGGCAAATAATTCAATAAAACAATATTATGTATATTTAGATGATAGTTTTTATTTTAAAGAAAACACAATATTTTATAAAAAAATACATTTATATACACTACAAGAACAAGAAAAAAATTTAGATAAATTGATAAAAAAGTTTAAAAACTATAAAGATGATTTTACTTACGGAATAGTGTTTGACAATTGCGGTAATTTTTAATTTCATTTATATAAAAAGGAGAAAATATGGCAAATTTTAGATTGGATTTAAATGGTAATTTTACAAATATTATCATTATACCCATGGGGACAAAAACTCTTAATAAAAATAAAATTACAAATTATAAAACTTCTAATTCATATTTTAAATTCTTGTAAAAATTATGAGAATTTGAAATAAGGATTTAAAAATATTACAAAAAGTAACAATTAATAAAAATTAATAAAGTTTTTTGATATTTTTATTTAAGTAAATGCTATGATATGAAAAATAATTAGGTGTTGAAAATGGAATTTATTTTATTGCATATTATTGTGCTTATTACATTTTTTATTGTTTTAATTAAACCAAAAGGTTTTAAAAGAAAACTAATGTGGTTTGCTATTTGGTTTTTTGCATTTTTTGGTGATATATTTATAACAAATATTGTTTTTTATTACAATGCAAATAAATATGCTACAAATACATACCTTGAGACTTTTAAAGGAAATTCGCTATATATTGGTGAATATAAGGTTAATCTTATGGATAAAGAGAGGTATAAAATAAGCGAATATTATATAGGAGGATGGATTGGCTCTATATTACCAGATTTTTATATGCGATCACTTTTGGATAATAAAATAAAATATATTGAATATAAGGAAATAAGCGACCATCCTATAAATAATGGAAAATATTTTAGATTTTATTCAAGTAATGAAGATGATAAAAATTGTATGGTTTCAAAAGATTTAGAGTATAAGCTATTGTTTACATTGGAATATGATAGAAGCGATGGAACTAAAGGTTTTATAGAGTATGAAGAATTTTTAGAACTATATAATAAATATTATAAAAAATATTTAGCAGGTAATAGTAATGTTTTTTGGGAAGATTATTTAAGAAAAAATATGTTTCATGAAAAAATTCCTACTGAAATAAAAGATTTAATAAAATATTTAATACAAAAACATAATATGCCAGAAGATAGAATAAGATATCTAATTATAGATATGATGGAAGCTTATAGAAAAAAGAGTGTCAAAATTGAAGAATTCTACAAAGGTAAATGTATAGCAAGAGTAGAGATAGATAAAAATGAATTATCAAGATATGAATATGTAAAATGCACAAATTCTGATTATGAATATATATGTGATTATCCTGATATAAAAGATAAACTTTGGACTAAATTTGAATACTTTGCTTATATAAAAGATAGGATTAATAATAAAAAAATAGCTCAGAGTATTCTTGCTTATAAAACCGGCACACCTTTTTCTTTATATACTATAATAGCTACAGCTACTTCTCCATTTTATACAAGTGGTACTCGTGCTTCAGAAACATGTAGTAAAAATATAAGTGTGCGTGGTGGCGAAGAATGCAATGATATATTTATAGACAATTTTATTAATAATAATGAGATGAAAAATAAGTAATTTTTACATATAGCAAAATAAAGCAATAAAAATATTTAAATTCTAAGAATTTAAAAATTATATTTCAACTCTAAAATACATTTACAAACCAAAAAATATTCTTAAATAATGCTATGATATGAAAAATAAAGGAGAATAAATGCTTAAAAAAATTTCTTTATTACTTATGCTAGTTTTTAGTTTAAATGCTTTTGAATTTGTTCATAAAGATAAAATACCAAAAACTCCTATATATACTTTATTTAATTTAAGCAAAAAAGGATCTAAAATTGAAATAATCTTTAAACCACAAAGAAAAGATATAGGAAAACATTTAGGGTTTTATGTTTTTTATCCTACGTATTTTTGCTATGGTAAAATAGACAGTAAGGATTATCGTATAGTTAATTTATATGACAAAAAAATAGTAGATAATATACTAGATAATCCTTATTATCCACTTGCACTTGATATTAAAATATATGAGCTTACTAAAGATGGTAATGAGATATTAGTATTTGATAAAGTCGCTACACCAAATGATGATACATACGTAATAGGTAGTTCAATTATGAATATTAAAGGTGAAGAAGTCAGAATGGTACAAAGACATTCTAGAATTTATTTTGTACCTGAGAATAAAACATATAAAGCAGTCATTACAAATCTAATAGATGATGATAATATAAGGGGTGATTTTACAAAAATCGCAATTACAGTTAATAGAAGAAAAGTTTAATAAGGAGAAAGAATGGCAAATTTTAGATTAGATTTAAATGGTAATTTTACAAATATTATCATTATACCCATGGGGACAAAAACTCTTAATAAAAATAAAATTACAAATTATAAAACTTCTAATTACTATTTTAAATTCTTGTAAAAATTATGAGAATTTGAAATAAGGATTTAAAAATATTACAAAAAGTAACAATTAATAAAAATTAATAAAGTTTTTTGATATTTTTATTTAAGTAAATGCTATGATATAAAAAACAATTAAGGTTATATTATGAAAAAAACATTAGAAATCTTAAAAATACTTTTTAAGATTTTTATAATAATTGAAATAGTGATTGCTTTTTACTCAATTTTTGCTGGTGTTATTTTTAGCATTGGCTCAGATGTAAATGTAATTTATTCAATTATTGTTTGCTTTTTTGCAGCTAATTATTTTATTTATGAAAATTTAAGTCAAATAATAATTTTATTTTATAAAGGACTTATACTTTATCCACTAATATATCTTAAAGTTTTTATAATTATATTTTTTATAATACTTTTCTTTAAATTAAGAAAGAAATTTAATAACAAACTTGCTTTTACTTATAGCATAATACCTATGATAATAATATTTGCTTTATATAATTATTTTTTTAGAACCATACCTGATTACTCAAGTAAAACTCACGAAAAAATAGTAACTCTAAGTGATTATAAAAAATATCAGCAAGGCTATTGCTTAAAAGAAGATATGATATTACCTAAAGATGAGCTTTATAAAAGAGTAGTGGTTGATGATTTTACAAAGTTATTAGTACGTAAAGATATTCTTTATAAAATGATTTATAATAGCATTACAAATCATGAATATGAGATACATAAAGATATAAATCTAGATAATTACAAAGATTACTTAAGAAAAAATATTTATTCTAAAAGATATGTTAATTACGATGAATTAGAACCGGTTGATTACACTAAATATCTAGTAGTTAAAAATAATATAGCTGGATTTACTAAACCTATTATTTTACTTGGATGGGGTGCTTCTGTTTCAATTTCAGTTTATACGGATATAGCCTTTGAATTTAAAGATAATATATATAGAACCTATAGCTTTTATCTTATTGATGAATTTGATGAGCGTGAAGATAAAGAAAAAGAGTATAAATATAGACTTAGAGTTTTTAATCATCAGCTTTTATCATACGAAGCTGATATAAAGGAAAAACGTAGTTATATACGCAAATTTGATAATTGTGGTTATTCAAACTTTGATCCAGAAAAAGAAGCAATTGAGATCTACAATGGTATTTAAAATTATAAAAAGGAGAAAGAATGGCAAATTTTAGATTAGATTTAAATGATGATTTTACAAGTGAAATATTATCATTGTATTTGTGGGGACAAAAAAGAGCTCCTAGTAAAGATGAGATTACAAATTATAAAACTTATAATTCTTATTTTAAATTCTTTAAAAAATTATGAGAATTTGAAATAAGGATTTAAAAATATTACAAAAAGTAACACAATAATTAATTTTAATAAAGTTTTTTGATATTTTTATTTAAGTAAATGCTATGATATGAAAAATAAAGGAGAGTTATGTTTAAAATATTAGCTATTTTACTAATTACAAATATTTATTCATATCAAATAAATAAGTTAAAAATAGAGCTAGATAGTATTTATAAAAGCTTTGCATATATTACAAAAGAGATAAAACAAGACCAAAATGAGTTTATAAAAATCATTAGTAATTGCAAAGATGATAATAATTGTATTATAAGTTCTTATAAAGCTAGAATAAAAGAGCTTAGCACTAGTCTTGAAAACTCAAAAACCTATCCTAAAGAACTAATAGAACATATAAAAATAATTCAAGAAAACTCAATAGAATGCAATAAAGATAACTATATGCGATATGAGCATGGACGATTTATTGATGAGCCAGAAAAATGTAGAAAATTACTAAAACTCAATAATTTTTGGCAAGATTTTTTTAGATATAAGGATATAAAAATAAAGCCAAAAATTGTAGATGCTAAGCCTTACGCAAGCCAAGAAGTAAAAGATACTCTTAAATACTGCTGGGATTTAGGGCTTGATAGAAAAGTTTATAAGTATATAAAAGATTATAGTTCAGATGATAGCAATGATAATGTCAGTTATCGTTTTATAGAAGTTGATAAAAATAATGAGCTTTATATTATAAGTAAAATTAAAGGTAAAAAATACATAGAAAAACATAAAAGTATAACTATAAGTGATGTAGTTTTAGATGATAAAAATTACTTAGCTTTATCAGGTGAAATTGGAAATATATTATTTATAGAAAAAGATTTTTGCAATCATCCTATGAAGAATAAAAATCTATTAGAACTTTTAAAAAATTCTAATAAAATGAAAATGTCAAATAAATATTACGAAGAAGCAAAAGAAACTTTTATTATAGAGTATAAGGGTAGTGATTATATTTTAAATTATCATAAATTTAATAATTTAAATCATATTAGATATGACAGTTATTATAATATAACTTTTATTGATATTTTAGATATGGTATCTAATGTAATTTATCAACCATATTCAGAAAAAACTCTTAATAGATGTAATAAATTTAAAATTTTTGGTTGTGAAACAAATCTAAAAAAGGAGAAAAAATGAGTTTAAGTGGTTTACATAGGGTAAAAAACTTTAGTAGTGAATTATATAATAATATTAAGAATAATGAAGGTTTTGATGTAAAAGTTTATCTTGATAGTAAACTTAGACCTACAATTGGTGTTGGTTATGAATTAATTTCTCATAAAAATACTTGGAGAGAACATTTTAAAACAATCAAACTTAATGTTAGCAATGAACAAGCTAATGATTTTAATAATTTAATATCTGCTTTATCTAAAATAAAGTCTAAAGATGAAGGCAAACGTATTATTGAAAAGTATTATAACAATAAAAATAGCATAAAACTAACTAACGAAAAAGAAGCAAAAGAACTTTTTTATACTATATTGCCAGATTATAAAAAAATGATTATTAAAACAAGTAATAATCCTAATCAAGGAATTAGTGAAGAAATGTATAAATATCTAAAAGATAGCAAAGAATTAATAACTCTTATTGATTTAGCGTACAATGGGGGTAAAAAATTAATAGGACCTGGTTTATCTAAAGCTATTGAAGAAGGTGATAGAGCTAGAGCTTGGTTTGAGATAAGATATAATTCTAATGGCGGGAAATCACGAAAAACTAGTGGTTATGGAATTGCACAAAGAAGAATAAGAACTTCAGATTTTTTTGGGCTTTATCCTGATGGCAATGTAGATGAAGAATATCATATGAAAGTAGTTAGAATGTATGCTGACTATAAAGATAAAATAATCGGAGAAGAAACCAGCATAGAAGAACCTAGTGAAAATGATGGTAAGAAAATAGGAGAAGCTTATCAAGGTACAAATAGTTTTAAAAGCCAAATCTCTACAACCCTTAAACATTTTACTAATGAAAATCAAATTAGTGGGGATATTATATTGCTTGATAATACCCATAATAAATTAGGTGAAAATACAAATTTAAATAAAAATGATTTGATTATCATTGATGGTGGAGAGCATAAGATTAGCGATATAAGCGGTAATGATATTTATTATGTTCGTAATGGTAAAGTTACAATAGACGATAAGGATGGCAAAGGTCAAGTAGTATTTAATGGCTCTACATTAGAAGGTGGTTCTTATGATGAAGATAGGAAAGCATATATAGATGCTAAAGATACAAGTATTACATATAAGCTTAAAGACAATAATGATTTAATAGTAACTAAAGGCGATAGTAGTATAACAATACGCAATTTTAAAAAAAGCGAAGATGGATTTTTAAATATTAATTTAAAGGATAATCCAGGCAAAGAAGTAGCTATAGTAATAGATACAACAGGTTCTATGGGAGATGATATAGCAACTTGCAAAGCAAATGCAAAGATTATAGCTAGTAATATCTTTAAAGAAAATTTTTATTCTAAAATATCAATAGTTACTTATAATGATAATGATATAAAAACAATTGGAACTTACACTGATTATCAAGGTTTTTTAGGTGGAATAAATAAAGTCCATTTACAAAATGGTGGCATAGAATACACTATGGCAGCTATCTTAGAAGGAATGAGCAATTTTAGTCCATATAATCATCTAAGCAAAGAAGTATATGTAATGACAGATGAGAGCGGAGATGATAATCATAGAAGAGATGAAGTAGAAGGTAGAGCTAAAATTTTTTATGTAGCAGGTCTAAGAAATTCAAATAATACCAATAAATACGAAGATACTTCAGTAAAAATTAATTTTATAGCTATTCGTGATGAGTTTGAGCATTTTAAAGATTTAGCTAAAAATACTAATGGAATGTATTTTAATTCAAATTCAAGTGAAGAGCTTAGCGATGCTTTATTTGAATTAAGCAATATAGGAACCTCAAGCAATGATACAATAGAAGGCAATGATAAGGATAATAGCCTTAATGGATTTGGTGGAGATGATACGCTAGTAGGTAAAGCTGGAAGCGATACTTATACATTTACTGGGCTTAATTTTGGTAACGATACCATAATAGAAAGTAATTTAAATAATATTGATAAAAATACAATTATTTTTAAAGATGTAAGCTATAAAGATGTAAGATTTAAAAAAGATTTAAATGATTTAAAAATTACACTTAATAAAGATAATAGCGTAACAATAAAAGATTTTTATAATACCAATAATGAAAGTAAAATTAGTAGCATAAGCTTTAGTGATGTTACATTAGATGAACTAGCTATCAAAAGAAGCGTAAGTATGCAAGCAAACAAAGAAGCAATAGTATTCTTAAAAGAAAAAGATTTTAGCTTTTCTAATTTTGCTACATCAACATTTGCAGTAGCCTATCAAGATAATGCAAGCAATATAAGCACATCTTATAAAGATGATGTAATAATAGGCAGTAATAAAAACGATATTATATCAACCAAATTAGGAAACGATACTTTAATCGGTGGTAAAGGAGATGATAAGTTATATGGTGGATTTGGTAATGATATATATGTTTATAGAAAAGGTGATGGAAATGATTTAATCTATGATGATGGTGGGCAAGATGCTTTAAAATTACAAAATTTAAAAGCTGATGAAATATTTTTAATAAAAGATGGTAAAGACCTGCTAATAAAGTTTAAAGATGATGATACAAATAGCATAAGAGTAGCACATCACTTTGCTTGGAAATTTGGCTATCACAATCAAATAAACACAATAGAACTTGATGATAATAAATTCATCAATACAAAAACAATAGATAAACTAATAGAGCAAACTAGTGCATTTGCTAAAAATAACGGCATAGATATTCATAATATTAATCATATAAACGATGATAGATTAAATCAAATCTATATGAGTGCTTGGAATTAAGCAAATTACCCTAAATTAATTTAGGGTAATTATTATTTAAGTATTTAAAAAATATATTAATTAGGTAAAATATGTTTAAAATTTTTAAAAAATTTGATGATGATACACACGAATTTAAACCACTTTTAGTAGAGTTAGAAGATAGACCGCAAAATCCATTAGGTAAAAGTATTTTATATATAGTTTTATTTGTAATAGTTTTTAGTATTGCTTGGCTAATACTAGCTAAGGTTGATATAGTGGTAAGTGCTAGTGGTAAAGTAGTGCCTGATGGAGAAATTAAAATAATCAAACCTTTAGAAAACGGAGTAATTTACAAAATTCTTGTAAAAGAAGGTGATAAAATAAAAGCAAATGAGCCTTTAATACTAGTTGACCCAAGTGTATCTAAAGTCAATTTAGAAAGTAAAAAAGAGAATTTAAAAGCTTTAGAAGATAGTTTAAAAAGATTAAATGCACTAAGTAACGAGAGCGAATTAAAAGATGTTAGTAATGCAGAATTAAGCCTATATCAAAACCAATTAAATAGCTTTAAAAATAGCATAAACACTTATGAATTTAAAATCAAACAAACTATTAATTCATTACAAGCCAATAAAGAAGAATTAAAAAGATTAGAAATAGAGCATAAATACACAAGCTCAAAATTAAATAGACTTAGCAAGGTAAAAGATATAATCGCTTATAAAGATTATGAAAATTTATTAAAAACAAAGCAAGATTTACAATTACAAATACTTGTAAATAAAAACAAATCTTTAGAATTAGAAAATAAATTAAACGAACTCACAAAAGAACTTGAGAGTTTTAAAGCAAATTTTATTGCTAAAAATTATGATGAACTCTTAAAAACTAAAAATGAAATAGCATTATTAAAGGCAGATATAAACGCGATAGAATTTCAAAGCCTAAGGCAAGTTATTTCATCACCAGTTGATGGATATGTAGGAAAATTATTTGTAAATACTGAAGGAAGTTCTGTATCAAGCAATGAGCAATTAATATCAATAATCCCAATTGATAAGCCACTTATAATAAAGGCAAATGTATTAAATCAAGATATAGGATATCTTAAAAAAGGGCAAAATGTAGCTATCAAAATAACCACATTTAATTTTCAAAAATACGGCAAACTAGATGGAATTTTAGAACATATTGGAAACGATGCTATAAAAGATGAAAAATTAGGAGATATTTTTGAAATTAAGGTAAAACCTTTAAAAAATCATTTGATAGTAGATGGGGAAGTAAAAGAAATAGAACCAGGAATGCAAGTAATAGCTGAAGTAAAGGTTGGCAAAAGAAGAGTAATAGAGTTTTTCATATATCCTATTATTAGATATCTTGATGAAGGGCTTAGTATTAGATGAGAATTATTTTTGTTTTTCTTATAATGCTTAGCACATCAATAGCTAAAGATTTTTACACCATACTAGACTATGCACTTAAAAATTCTCCTATCATAAATATCGCAAAAATAGATATTAAAAGCGCTAATTATAATTATGATTTTTATAAATCATATTTATATCCAGAATTATCATTTAATGCAGATTTTAAGTATTCAAATACAAAAAGTAATGATTATAAAAGAGAGCTTTTTAGCGATTATAACAATCATCAAAGCACAATATCACTTATATTAAAATATGATTTATTCAAATTTGGAAATGATTATTATAAAATCAAATCAGCCAAAGAAAATATCGCTACAAGTAATTACAATAAGTGTTATAAGGAATTGCAATTATCACTAGATTTATTAGAATACTACAAACTCGCACTATTAAGTGAAAATAAATTAAAAACATATAAAAATTTAAGCCTTGCTTATGAAAGTTTATATAAATTATCAAAAAGATTAAATAAAGTTGGAGAATTAGATTTAATCAATGTAAATTCTTATTTTTTGGACTTTAGCGATGCAAAAACACAGATTTTAAAACTAGAATTTGAATTAAGAAATTATTTATCATATATATCGTATTTATCAAATCTTAATATTGATAAAATAGATGATTTTAGTAAAATTGATGAAATTGCTTTAGACTTTTTAGAATTTGAAAAAACAAATAAATTTTTAGAATTAAATTCTAAAATAAAAAGCTCAATGTATGAACTAAAATCCCTAAATCAACGCCCTACAATAAGCCTTTATTCAAGATATGATTTTTATGATAAAACCAAAAATAATTATCAAGACCTTGCCGATAGTTCTAAAAAACACGGGTACTTAGTAGGAATTGGGATTAACTATATTATATTTGATGGATTTAAAACAAGTTCATCTAAAGAGTTAAAACAATTAGAAATAAACAAATTAAATCAAGAGCTAATACAAGCAAAGCTAGAATATGAAAAACAAATAAACGAGCTTATATTTTTTATACAAAACAAAGATGAAATAATAAAAACCTTAAAGATAATAAGCAAAGAAGCAAATACAAATGAGCTTTATATACAAAAACTACACAAAACTGGTGAAAAATCAAAATTTGAAGTCATAAATGCAAGTATAGAAAACTATAAAAAACTCCAAGATTTAAATGAATATATAATAAATGCAAATGCAAACGCTATTAAAATTAATTTAATAAATAATCAATTTAATAATTGTAAAAAAGGATATTAATATGCATACAGCCTTAGGTTGCTTATCACTTTGTGCGCAATTTGCAAATATATCAATAGATATTAATGCGATTTGTAACAAATACGCTTTAAAAGATAGCGAGCCAAGTATTTACGAACTAGCAAAAATCGCTAAAGATAATGATTTTAAAGTAAAAATCAAAAAGCTTAATTTAAAAAACCTTCATTTATATAAAGCACCTTTTATATTTTTGAAAAAAGATTTAACATATTTTGTAGTTTTAAAACTTGATTTTAATAATCAACAAGCTCTTATTTTTGATGGTGGAAAAGAAGCAAGGCAAATTAGCTATGAAGAATTACATAATTTATCAAGTGATAAAATCTTAATCCTAGCACACAAATTATTAAACGATAGTGTAAAGTTTGGCTTCTCTTGGTTTTATAAAAGAATGCTAAGTTATAAGGGTATTGTATTACAAATTTTATTAGCAAGTTTTGTTATGCAATTATTTGGCTTAGTTACACCTTTATTTACTCAAGTAGTCCTTGATAAAGTCTTGTTGCACCATAGTATAAGCACACTTAATGTAATCGCTTTTGCATTTTTTAGCGTTATTGTTTTTGAAAGTTTATTAAGCCTTAGTAGAAATTATATCTTTACTCATACTACCACAAAAATTGACGCAAAATTAGGCAGTGAGTTATTTACACATTTATTATTGTTACCTATGGTGTATTTTGAGAATAGAAAAGTAGGCAACATAGCAGCTAGAATAAGAGAGCTTGATAATATAAGAGATTTTATAGCCAACAAATCAGTAAGCGTGATTTTAGATTTGTTATTTAGTATAGTTTTTATTTTGATGATGCTTTTATATAGCGTGAAGCTAACATTTGTTTCATTAGCTTTTGTGATTTGTATTGCTTTGATTTATTTTTTTATAACGCCTATTTTAAGAGCAAGGCTTGAAGATAAATTCCAAATGGGAGCAGCATCTAATTCATATCTAGTAGAAAGCATAACAGGAATGCAAACCATAAAATCCCTAGCCATTGAAGGTAGTATGAAAAAATACTGGGAAGATTATTTAGCAAAATATTTAAAATCATCTTTTAATTTAAGTAATCTAAGCAATATCGCAAGCACTTTTGCTAATTCTTTACAAAAGCTTATGACATTAGCAATTTTGTATTTTGGAGTAGGATTAGTAATTGACGGGAGTTTAAGTGTAGGACAATTAATAGCCTTTCAGATGTTTGCCAATCAATTTAGCGCCCCTATTATGCG
Organism: Campylobacter sp. RM9334; assembly: GCF_020138145.1. Taxonomy (NCBI): domain Bacteria; kingdom Pseudomonadati; phylum Campylobacterota; class Epsilonproteobacteria; order Campylobacterales; family Campylobacteraceae; genus Campylobacter; species Campylobacter sp. RM9334. The sequence continues at coordinate 43,077 of NZ_JACGAX010000010.1, read as the reverse complement.
ACTTGTAAGCTTGTGGAATGAATTACAACAAGCTATTTTAAGCGTAGATAGATTAGGAGATATTTTAAATACACCGCAAGAGCAAACTACAAATAAACCTATATCGCTAAATCAAGTATCAGGTAATATAAAATTTAATAATGTAAGCTTTAAATATAGCCCAAATTCTAACTATGTCTTAAATAATCTAAGCTTTAACCTACAAGCAAATAAAAGCATAGGAATAGTAGGACGCAGTGGCAGTGGTAAAAGCACCATAACAAAACTCATAGAAAGACTTTATATCCCCAACGAAGGCTCTATTTATATAGATGGAATAGATTTAAGACATTTAAATCCTTATGTTTTAAGGAGTAATTTAGGCGTAGTTTTACAAGAAAATTATTTATTTAGCGGTAGTATCAAAGAAAACATAAGCCTATCAAAGCCAAGTGCATCAATGCAAGAAATAATAAATGTATGCAAAATAGCAGGAGCACACGATTTCATAAGCGAACTTAGTGCAGGTTATGATACTTTAGTAGGAGAAAGAGGCTCTGCATTAAGCGGCGGTCAAAGACAAAGAATAGCAATAGCAAGAGCCTTGCTACATAATCCAAGGGTTTTGATATTTGATGAGGCTACTTCGGCACTTGATTATGAAAGCGAGAAAATCATCACATCAAATCTATCACTAATCAAACAAAACAAAACATTTATAATAATAGCACATAGATTAAGCACGGTTAAAGATTGTGATGAGATATTAGTCCTTGATAAGGGTAATTTGGTTGAGTGTGGAAATCATACAAAACTAATGGAGCTTAATGGATACTACGCACATTTATACAAACAGCAAAATCTATAAACCTAAAACTATAAATAATTTAATAAATATTATTTATAGTTTTAAAAGAATTTGAATTAGGGATTTGAAATTAAATTAAAAAATATTTTTTAGTATTATTTATTACGAAAAGTAACATAATTTTAATAATTATTTTTAAATTTTATGAATTTTTATTGTTTATTTGCTATAATTAATCTTATTAAAAACAAAGGATAAATTTGAATATAGATAATTTAAAAGATTATAAAATAAAAAACGATTATTTATATAACTTAGAGCTTATTAGATTGTTTAATGAGATTTTTTCAATTTTTCTTACACTTATTTCATGTTATTTTGTAATAGATATTATCAATGAATTAAATAGTAAACCCGAAAAAACAATGACTGACATACGAAGAATTCAAAAAGGTTGGAGTGGTATTATTGATGGTATTTTTTTTGTTGCATTCTTTTTAAAACTTAGACAAATAAAAAGACTTAGATTTGTTAAAAATAATGATTTTTATATTAGCGTAGATAATGAAAAGATATATTTTGATACTTATGAGATAGATGAAGCAGGTGTTTTTGGTATAGCAAAGAGCTATAAGAAAGTAACTGCAACGATAAATAAAAGCGATATAGTTTTTAGATTACAAACCAAGCGACCTGCTTTAGCTTATTCGTATATATTCAATAAAGACGCTTATAACACTAAAGAAACAGAAAATCAAAGTTTAAATTATAGATTAGACTACCCTATAGCTAGAATAATTTTCTTTCCTATAATTATGTTTTTTGTAATATTGGATATTTTATCAAGCTATTTAGCACTATTTTTCTTAAATGGTAAAAACTTAAAAACTTACACAATATATCAAACTAAAACCAAGCTAGTTTCATTGCCTTTTGTTGATGATTTATCAGTTTATTTTTTATACACAGAGTTTAGACAAAAGTATTCTGCAATTAGCAAAGGTGGATTTGAAATGGAATTTAGAGAAGAAGAAGCACAACCACTAGGCGAAAAATACATAGCAAAACAACAAAAGAAAATTGAAAAGATTTTAAACAAGAAAAAGGAGACATTATGACCGAGAAAAATAAAGAAACTTTAGATTTTATAAATGATGTTTTTGCAAAAATTCAATTTGTAGAAAAATCAATGGCAAAATATCTTGGGGTTAAGAATACAATATTTTTTGATATTAAAACTCAAACATTTTCTATATATATAAAATATTTACAAAATAAAGATAAAGATAATACAGCTTTAAGGTTGGCAGGCAATATTTTTGGCAGTATAATTGATGAAGTTATACTCAATAAATCTAAAAATATATTAGTATTCTTAAACAAACTAGGGGTTGTAGAAAATGAAAGGATTGAAGCTATTATCAATTTTAAAGCTTCTGATTATTTTGGAGAAACTTTTCCTGAAGCTGCTGAATTCTATGGAAGAATATTGAATGATAAAGAGTTTGCAAAAGAAATGTTTGAAAATGCCAAGTCAGTTTTAGATTTTGATTTGATAAAGGATTATTATTCTAATGTAACTTTTGATAAATTTTGTAGTGATGTTATAGATTTACTTAGACCAAAAGAAGATGTGAAAAAAGGTAAACCTGTATTAGAAGCAGAAGTTAAAGATAATAATATAATTATTAAAGCAGATAATATTAATGATGGGATTGATTTTGCAAATAATTCTAAATTTAATAATTATGATATCGCATTAAGTGATTATAATAATTCAGTTCAAATTGAAAAAAACAATAATTTTGTCACAATAAACACCAATAATAATTCTACTTTATCTGATGAAGATTTATTTGATTTAGCACTATTTAGTGGAGTAAATAAGGCTAGTATCAATAATGTTAAATATGATATAAAACAATTAGATAATGATACTTTAAAAGATATTATAGATTATATACCTAGTAAATCGTTTGTGCTAACTAATATTAAGATATTAGTAGGAGAAGAGATTTTATTAGGAGATAATAAAAAATATGTAGTAAAACAAGGCGATACAATCATAGATATTGCAAAAGCAAACAAAATGAGTGTTAAATCTTTAATCAAACTAAATCCAAATTTAATAGAACAAGGAAGAGTTAAATTTTTAGAAGATAAAGTATTGGTTGAAGCAAACGGAGATTTGGCAAAAATATTTGATTATAAAGATTTTGTATCAAGAACCTTTAAAGATACATTTAAAGGGGATTATAGTGATGATTTTAAAAATAGTTTATATAAAAATAAAACTTTAAACATTTTCTATAATCCAATGGCTAAAGTTATAAAATACGACCCGCTAGTCCTAGACCTAAACAACAACGGCAGAATAGATACAATCACTCTTAATAATTCTAAGGCATTTTTTGACCACAATAGTGACAACATAGCTTATAAATCATCTTGGATTAGTAAAGATGATGGATTATTAGTATTAGATAAAAACAATAATAATCTAATAGATAATGGTAATGAATTATTTGGAAACTTTACTGAAATTCCAAGTAGTGATTTTAAAGCTTTAGATACTAACAATAATCAAACCTTAAATCCTACTCAAACCACACTTGCTCTAAACGGCTTTGAAGCCTTAAAGCTTTTAGATAGTAATGAAGATGGAGTAATTGATATAAATGATAAAGAGTTTAACAATCTTAAAATTTGGCAAGACTTAAACGAAGATGGCATAACGCAAATAAACGAACTAAAGTCTTTAAAAGATTTAAACATAACTAGCATAAATCTAAACTATAAAGATACAAATCAAAATCTTGATAATGATAACACCATCACTCAAACAGCTACCTTTATCAAGGATGATAAAGAAAGCTTATTGGCTGATATTAATTTTAGCGTTAGTAGTATAGAAAGAGTATTTAAAGACAAGATAAAATATTCAGAAGAAGAATTAAATCTAGCAAATCTTAAAGGCTATGGAGTATTAAGAGATTTAAGGGATGCTGCTTGTTTAGATACTAAATTAAAAGCATTGCTTAAAGATTATTCATCTACAAACAGCAAAGAAGAGCAATTAAACAAGCTTGATAGTCTAATTTATGCTTGGGCTAATACTAATAAAGCTTTAAACAAAGACTTTAACCTATCTAAAACCAAAGAATTTGATAGCAATAATCCTAGCAATACTGATAGCATAAGGGATTTATGGCTTACGCCATCACAAGCTAGAGAATATGCTAATTTTACTATTAGTGAAAGTTTAAAAAATGAGTTTAATGAGCTTAAGCAAAAAATATCAATTATTAATTCATTTTTAGGCGTTAATAATCAAGATTTTTATATAGCTAGTTTAAATGAGTTTAACGAGCTTAGAAATAGCTTTAATAATACTTATGATAGTTTAAGAACTTATGTTTATAAGGGATTGTTATTTCAAACAAGATTAAAAGAATACTATGATGAAATAAGCATTACTAGCTACGAAAACAATGGCTCGTATGAGCTTAAATTAGATTTTTCTAAAAGTATAGAAAAATTTAAGGCTATTAATGAAACAAATCCTAAAAAAGCTTTCGTTGATTTAGCTGAGTTTATAACAAGCTTTAAAGATATAAATTCTTTAAATGATTGTGTAATATTGCTAGGTGATTTTATAAAAACAATGAATAATTATACTTTAAGTGATTATTTAAAACTTTTAGATGAAGATACTATAAATGCACTATCAACTCAAACAGGAACAAGTGGTAATGATACATTAGTAGGGACAAATTTATTAAATGGTAAAGATACTTTATATGGACTTGATGGTGATGATACCTTAATCGGTGGAATTGGTGATGATACTTTAGTAGGTGGAGCAGGCAATGATACTTATGTTTTTGATAAAGATTTCGGGCACGATACTATCATAAACTATAAATCAAATCTAAATGATATAGATTGTATTAAATTTAACGATGCAAACATAAATGCCAATAATTTAAAATATGTAAGAAATTATGATGATTTAATGCTGATTAAAGATGATAATAATAGCATTAGAGTTAAAGACTTTTTTGCATATGAAGATTTAAGAAATACTATTGATGAAATCAAATTCGCTAATAATACAAGCATAAATAAGGATGAGATAATTAATAGAGTTTATACACCTACAAATGGTGATGATAACTTTACAATGTTTTTTACAAATAAAGATTATGTAATAACTATGCTAGATGGCAACGATACCATAATCACACATAATGGAGATGATATTATTGATGGTGGAGATGGAGATGACATCATAAGAAGTGGAGCAGGAGCAGACATCATAAATGGTGGCAATGGTAATGATGATATTTATGCAGGAGATGGTGATGATATCATTATAGGCGGAGCAGGAGATGATATCTTGCAAGGCGGTATGGGGAATGATAAGTATATTTATAAAGGAGTTTGGGGAAAAGATACAATAATTAATCTTAGAAATGATAATGCTTATGATGAAATAATCCTAGATGTTAGCTCATCATTTGTAAAAATTACTAGAAATAATGATGATTTAATAATAAACAAGCTAAAAAGTGCTGGTTGGTTTAGAAAAGTGGTTGATGAAAGTTCATCTATAAAAGTTGTAGATTTTTTCAAAAAAGATTATGATATATCTGCTTTAGTATTACAAGATAAGACTTTAAGTGCTAATGATTTAAGACAAATGGTATTAACTCCTACTTGGGGCAATGATACTTTAATTGGAAGTGAATATAGCGATAAAATATATGGCTTATTTGGTAATGATACTTTAATTGGTGGTAAAGGAGATGATTATTTAGACGGCGGTGCTGGAAATGATACATATATCTTTAATAGAAATGATGGGAATGATTATATAAAAGATGCCTTAGGATATGATACTATTAAATTTAATGATATTAGCTTTAGTGAAGTTGTGCTTAAAAAAGATGTAGATAATCTAATCATCAAATATAACAATAATAAAGATAGTGTTACTATATTAGGTAATTTTGGGATAGGATTTAATAAGATTGAAAAATTTGTTTTTAGTGATAAAACTTTATGCTATGATGAGTTTATAAATACAGCCGCAAAAGAATTACCAAGCTATGAGGATTTGGTAAATAAAGTGATTAAACCTGATTTATCATCTTATTTAAAAAATACAGAAAGACTAATACAAGATACGAATGCTTACTCGCCTAATTCATCTGGATTTATTACATATACAGATGATAAAAACAACAATATTCAAGTATATTTATAAACTAAATCCAAATTCTTTAAGAATTTGGATTAGGAATTTGAAATTAAATTAATAATTATTTTTAAATTTTATGGATTTTTTACTAAAACTTTATATTATAAAAAATTAATTAGCAAGTTAAGGCATTTAAATGTTTTTTTATAAAAAATGTGAAGTTTGTAAAAATAAAATTCCTTTACCTAAAACACATGTTTTTGATGAAGATTTAGGATATATAATGAAATGCGATTATTGTGAAGCTATTTACAAACACCAAACAAGAGATATTTTAGGAATTTTGATTTTTATTTGCAATGTTTTTGCTCTTATTTTTAGTGTTATTTTGATATATGTGTTTTATTGTGTTATAGCTAACGAACTTATATGTTTTTTTATCTTAATATTTTTGTATGGTTATTTTATGCATGTATTTCACATATTAATTATTGATAAATATGTTTTAACTAAAAATACTAAAGAAATTTAATATAGACAATATCGCATCACTTCCTATAAAAAATAGCATATTAAGTCTTGCTATGGCTTTTATATCTACTATTTTATTTTATTGTTATATAAAATATAAAAGCAAAAAATAATAACTTTTAATTCCAACTATTTTTACAATAAAACATTTTTAAATTTATTAAAATCCTAATTTAAATTCCAAAATATTTTACACCATCAATTAACCTTATTGTTTAAAAGAATTTAAATAAACTTATTTGCTATACTAAACCATAAAAATTGTTTTATATTTGGAGCGATAAATGTATTCTAAGCTGATAGAGTTTATAAGAAAATTATTGTATTGTATATTTGCATTGCTTTGCATACTATTTATATTATCTATTTTATCCATCGGCGCTTTTACAATAATAGAATATTATGTTACAAAACCTTACGATTATAGTGATTTTGTTAAGGTAACAAAGGAATTAAAAAAAGTTGAAGAAATTTTATTAAAGCAAGGATATAAACCATATTATGATTTTGGTGATAAAAGAACATATAAGGTAAATTACAATGAACTTGGATATGGTTGCATTATTGATGAGTTACAAAAACAAAAATACGCTATTCAAAATTTTTTTGAAAGATATCCACATACGCAATTAGAAAAAATCAATAATTATAAAAGTATAGATGAAATAAAAGAAATAAAAAAATTTAGCAAAGATTTATTAAAAACTTCACAAGTCTATGAATTTAATTACGAGCTAACAATTGATGGTTTTGAGCATTTTTATGATAAAAATTCTTTTATTTTTAAAGATGGAAAATTATTTGTAAAATATTATTACTTTAGTTTTAATAATAATTTACTTGAAGAAAATTATGAGTTTTTAATAGATGATTGTGGTTATATTGAGCGTATGTAGTAAAAGAGTTAGTATGAAAGTAATTAATAATTGTTAGGATTTTAAATGTTTTTTAGAATAGTTAAATTAATATTTCTTATAAGTTTATTATGTTTAATATTTGCTTTATGTTATTTTACATTAACTTATAATTTTATAAGTAATAACACCGACCCATTAGAAGAATTTAATGAGCTTAAAACAAAATTATATAGAATTGAAGCAGACCTAAGTGAGAATAATTTGAGCTATTATGATTTTAATACTGATAAAACTTATAAAATAGATTATAATAAATTCGGCTATAAGTGTAAAATTGAATACCTAGAACGACAAAAACTCGCTATAAAAGATTATTTTAATCGTCATGCAAATGTAGAAAAATTAGAAAAAGTTCAAAATTATAAAAATATAGATGAAATAAAAGAAATAAAAGAATTTAGCAAAGAATTATTAAAAACTTCAAAAATAAATAAATTTAATAATGAGCTAGTAATAAAACATGATAAATATTTTTATGATGAAGCTTCATTTGTTTTTGAATCTGAAAGATTGTTTGTGAAGTATTATTACTTTGATGAAAATAATGATTTTAACGAAGTTAGTGAAGAGTTTTTCATAGATAGTTGTGGTTATATTGAAAATAGATATAAAGCAATAAGTTCTAAAGGTAGATTTAGATTATAAAAACTATAAATAATTTATAAATATTATTTATAGTTTTAAATGAATAAAATTATTTTAAAAGATTTGATAATTTATCTTTAACTTCGTTTGAGTTTAATTCTAGTTTTTCAAGTGTTTTACGAGCTCTAAATTCTACCAAATTATCATCAAGTTTTTTACCCACTACAATAGCATAAGGTGTGCCTATTAACTCATAATCACTCATTTTTACACCAAAACGCTCATTTCTATCATCTAATAAAGCCTTAATACCATTAGCCAAACAATACTCATATATATCATTTGCAAACTTAACTTGCTCTTCATTTTTAATATCTGATATTATGATTTGTAATGTAAATGCTGAAATATTTTTATCAAAAATAAGCCCATAATCATCATTATTGCATTCAGCAATTACTGCTAAAAGCCTACTAATTCCTATACCATAACAACCCATTATAAAAGGTTTTGCCTTGCCATTATTATCAAGATAAGTTGCATTCATAGCACTTGAATACTTATCGCCTAATTTAAATATATGCCCTACTTCAATGCCTTTTGTAATTTTTAAAGCTTTATTACACTTATGGCATTCATCGTTTTCTTTAACCAAGCTTAAATCATAAAAACGCTCTTGTAAAAAGCTAGTTACCTTAAATCCTACATAATGATAGTCTTTTTCGTTTGCTCCACAAATTAAATCGCTTTCATTTTCTAACTCGCTATCTATGAAAAATCTAACAGGACAATCCTTAAGCCCAATAAATCCTGGAACTAAATTAGCCTTTATTAATTCTTCTTCACTTACATCTACTAAATCAAGTGCATTAGCTGCATTTAAAGCCTTAGTTTCGTTTAGCTCATCGCAACCTCTTATAAAATATACTATGATTTCTTCTTTATCTACATATATTGCTTTTTTTGCTACTGCTTTTATGAAATTATGCTCTTTGCATTTAAAGAATTTAGCTAAATCTTCTATGGTTTTTACATTTGGAGTGTGAAATTTTGCAAAATCAGCTTCTATTTCTTTGATAAATTTTCTTTTAGCTCTTTTTGCTGTTTCTATATTAGCACAATATCCACATTCACAAATAGCCAAATCATCTTCTCCACTAGGACTAATTACCATAAATTCTCTTGAACCACTTCCACCAATTGCTCCGCTATCTGCTTCTACAATCGCATAATTTAACCCTAATTCATCAAAAATTTTACAATACGCTTCTTGCATATTTAAAAACTCAGCTTCTAAAGACTCAAGCGAATCATGAAAACTATAAGCATCTTTCATAATAAACTCACGAGCTCTAAAAAGTCCAAATCTAGGTCTTGCTTCATCACGGAATTTAGTTTGAATTTGAAATAAATTAATAGGCAATTGTTTATAGCTTGTAATTTTTCCACGCACAAGTGCAACTATTGCTTCTTCTGCTGTCGGACTTAGGATAAAATCATTTTCTTTTCTATCCTTAAACCTTAGCAATTCTTTACCAAATTTAGCACTTCTTCCACTCTCATCCCAATAATTTAACGGGCATACAAAACTAAGATTTAAATAGTTTGCTCCTGCATTTTTCATATGCTTAATTACAATATTTTTAATATTTTCTAATACTTCAAGCCCTAATGGCAAATAACTATAAAGTCCTGAGCCAAGTTGCTCTATATAAGCTGCTCTACTAAGTAAAATATGACTTTTTAAGATAGCATCTCTTGGTGCTTCTTTTGTCGTTGGTGCGTATAATTTTGAAAATCTCATTCGTTTTCCTTCACATTAAATAAATAATTTAAACTTTGCGTTTCTAAACCTTCATCATCAATATTTTTAAGTCTTATTGTAGGTTCGTGCAAATAAGACTTCATAACTTGTTTTGCGAATTTCAATGCTTCTTCATTATCACTATTTTTTAAATAACCTTTCTTAATTGCTATTTCTAATTCTTGATTTATGATTTCATCTGCTCTAATTCTCATAGCTTTTATTATAGGAGTTACTTGAATTACATTTAAATCCTTATAAAACTCATTAACCATTTTTGCAACTACACTAAAAGCAATTTTTGCTTCTTCATCTTTAAATTGCATATTTTTCTTAACTATTTCATTTAGACTATCAACGCTAAAAACTTCTATCAATTCGCTATTTTCAAGCTCAATATCTCTTGGCACAGCAATATCAAAAAAATACCTTTTAAACTCAACCGGACTTATAATATCTTTAGTAATTATAGGTTCATTTGAACTAGTAGCACAAAATATAAGCTCATAAGAATTTAAAATAGAGATTAAATCTTCATAATCTAAACATATTAAATCTAGTTCATTTGCTAGTTTTAAAGCATTTGCTTTGGTTCTTGAAATTATCGCAATATTTCCTTTTGTATGATTTAGTAAGTGTTTTGCAGCTAATTCTATCATCAAACCACTTCCTATTAAAAGGATTTTTTTAGTTTTAATATCACAAATCTCTCTTGCTTTTGCTACTGCAACAGAGCTTACTGATACAGAGTTTTTTGAAATAGCAGTTTTATTTCTAACCATTGCAGCACATTTAAAAGAATAATTAATCGCTACTTCTAAATTAGGAGAATAATTAGCACTTTGCAAGGCTTGTTTTAATTGACCTGTGATTTGAGTCTCCCCTATTACAAGACTATCAAGTGAGCTTGAAACACCAAAAAGATGATGAATAAACCCACTGCCTTCGTAAATATCAGGAGAATTTTTGATAAGTTGCTCATCAATCTTACAAATTAAACATAAGCACTTTATTATGTATTCATAAACACCCACTTGGTTTTCAATATAACACATTATTTCTATTCTATTACAGGTGCTTAAAATCACGCATTCTTCTATGTAATCATTAGCTAAGATTAATTTATAAATTTCTTTTTTCTTAAATTCATCACTTAAAGCTAGTCTTTCTCTTACTTCAATACTTGTATTTTTATGAGTAAAACTAACGCTAAAATAATGCATCAAAACTCCCTAAAAATCATTTTTTTAACGATTTCTTTTAATTCATCGCTACTTGCGTATTTTAATGCAAGTTCTCCGTAATTTTTAGCTTCATTTATACTTGCATTTATTAAATCGTATTTTAAAAATTGCTCTTTTATCCACGATAATTCATCTTTGCTTAAAGTCTTACAAAAATAAGACCTTAGTCTTGCTTTATCATCGCCTTGCAATTTTTTATCTAGCATAATGTATGGAAGAGTAACTTTGCCTTCTTTATAATCATTTAAATTTGGCTTTCCTAAAGTAGCTTCATCTTGAGTAATATCTAAAATATCATCAACTATTTGAAAGGCAATTCCTAGATTTTTACCAAATTCTTTATAGTCATTAGCGTTAGGATAATTAGCTAAAAGTGCTGCTGCATATGCACTCGCTTCTATTAATGAAGCCGTTTTTTTATAAATCATTTCATAATATTTGCTCTCATCTTCATTAAAGCTTTCTCCAAGCTCTACATCAAGCAATTCGCCACTACTAAGTAAGGCAACTGCACGACCAACACAGGCTGCTATTTCACTTTTAAAAGAGCATAAATTATAAAACGCAATTGAATATAAAATATCGCCTAGCATAATAGCAGTTTTATCGCCATAAATTGCATTAATACTTGGAGCATTTCTTCTAGTTAGTGCTTCATCTATTACATCATCGTGCATAAGCGATGCTAGATGAATACACTCAATTACTGCACATAATTTATAAGCTTCATCACTAACTCCAGCTATTTTTAAAATCAGTTTTGAGCGTAATCTTTTGCCGTGATTTACCTTGGCTAAATACTCATAAATACTAGGATGCTTTAACTCTTTTATAAAGTCATTTATATAAAAATCTATCTTTTCCATACTACTTCCCTTTTAAATTCTTATTAAACTCAATATCTACTCTTCCATCGTTATCAATAACTAAAACTTTTATTTTAGCTTTATTATCTTTAAAATCCTTAAATTCTAAAAAAAGTGTAACTTTATCAATGCTAGGATTTTTGTAATTAGGCAAAATTTGTTCTTTAACAAAATCAAGCCCCCTTCTAAGAGATAATACATATTGTTTTCTATAATTTTTATAATCTTTAAAATTAGTTAGCAAAATCAAATTCGTATTATCAAAATGCGTCCATCTAAAGGCATATTTTTGCCATTTTTCTTCACCCTTAGGACTTATGAAAAACCATTCTAATTCATCTTTTTTTAAAATATATTCTTTTTCATAAGCAAAATTAGGCACACCCGCAAATAAATTAATACTAAAAAAAATCAGTATTAAAAATCTATAATATTGTTTGGACATTCTTTATGATAAACCCCAGCTGCGTCATAATATTCATTACAATCTTCATAATAATGAAGCCTAATTCCATCTTTACTAGCACACGAGCTAAAAATAATAGCTATTAAAACAATCAATTTTTTCATGCTATCAACCATTGAAATAATTTTTTAAGCTCTTCACTTTCACTTCTTCTATTTTTATGCTTTTTTCTCCATTCATAAGGATTTTGAGCGTTTTTATCTATCCATAAGCCTTTTAATTCTTGTCTTGCTTTTAACTCATCGCTTTTATACATATTTGTATAATAAGAATACGCCCAAGCACAACCTTGCTGAACTACATAGCGATTTATATCTACCTCATCTAAATATACAATTGCTATGGTTCTTTTATATTTATCTTTGCCTTTGATTTTCAAATCAACCTTTTTGCCAATTATTTTAGAAGACAAAACCCTAGTACAATATGCACCAAAATTCTGACTTGTTTCAGGTGCGTCAATGCCATATAATCTAACTTTTGTTTTTTTCTTGCCTTTTCTTACTTGAATAGTATCTCCATCCATTACTTTTGATACAAAATACTCTCCTGCAAATAGATTAATACTTAGCAAGAATATCAAAACAAATCTCATTATTTAGCTCTTACAATTTTATTTAAAAATGTGAAATTTTCTTTAATTTTAAAATCACTTTCAATAGATTTTGCTAATTTTTCTAAAGAAGATTTAAAATCATCAAATAAATAATTAGCATAAGAACCTGGATTTGGATTAATCTCATTTAGATAAATCTCATTATCTTTAATAAAAAAATCGCATCTAATTAAAGCACCTTTAAACAACGGCAAATAAAGTCTAGTAAAAGCGTCTTTTAATTTATTTACTAACTCATCATTAAGTTTTACTTCTTCTATTTTTTCTTGTTTAAAGCTTAGATATTTTTGGTCAAAATCTAAATGACCATTTTTCTTAGGCTCTTCAATCTTTGAAAATACAATTTTTTCGCCATCAAAAAATCCTGCTAGATTTACTTCTTGAATATTTTCAATAAAAGGCTCTGCTAAAATCTTGTCATCAAATTCATACGAGCTATCATACGCATAAGCAAAATCTTCTTTATTTTTTACTATATTTATACCTATACTACTTCCAAGCCTAGCTGGTTTTAAAATAACAGGTAATTCAACCTCATCATTTTTACTTTCTAATAATTTATAAGCAATTGTTTTAACCCCTACTTCATTTGCATAAAGTTTAGTTAAATGTTTATCAAAACTAAGCACACAAGCAGCAGTTCTAGGGCCTATGTATTTGATATTATAAAAATCAAACATAGAAGCTAATTTCCCATCTTCGCCATCTTTTCCATGAACTATATTAATAGCTATATCAAATTCTACTTTTTCTTCGCCTAAAAGTTTTTTAAGATAAAAGCCACCTTGTTTTAATACTAAAGGCTTAAGGTTTTTAAAACCACCTTTTGCAAAATAATTTGCATTCATATTGTTTTTATCTATTAGATAAAACTCATTATCAAAACTAACATAAATAAAAATTACATCATCTAATAATTTTGCCACAGTTACAGCACTTACTATGCTTATTTCATGCTCGTAAGAATTCCCACCAAAAACCATTGCGTATTTCATTTATTTTCCTTAACTTAATTTTTTAAGAGCTAGTTTTATTACTTCGCTAACACTATTTGCATTAATATCTTTTAAAGCTTTAATCACAGCTTCTTGTTTAAAACCTAAAGCAAGTAAAGCTTCACTAGCTTCGTAATAATAATTATTCTCCGCACTTATTCCTAATTTGATTATTTTATCTTTTAATTCTAATATTAATCTACTTGCACTCTTAGCACCAATTCCTGGAGCTTTACATAAAGCTTTTGCGTTTTCATTAATAATGGCACTTTGTAAACTCGCTACATCCATTGATGATAGAAGTGCCATAGCACTTGTAGCACCTATGCCATTTACTTTTATTAAGGCTTCAAATAATATTTGCTCACTTTCATCTAAAAAGCCATATAATTTATTTGAATCTTCTTTAATAATTTGAGTAATTAATAAAGCTACTTTATCTCCTTTATTAATCCTAGCAGCACTTAATAAGCTAAGATTTATTCCATACCCTACTCCATAAGTTTTTAAGATTATAAACGCAGGAGTTTTTTTAATAACTTCACCTTCTAAATAAACTATCAATAATCTTCCTTTTCTTCCATAAATTCATCTTCGTAATTTTTAACTTCTGTTCTTTTTAGCTTTACTATTTTTGCACTTTCTTCATCACCTATCATAACTCTTTCTAATTTTAAACAATATAAATCTTCATATTCTTTAGTATTATAAGTTAGCTCAATATCAGGATAAAGTAATTTGAATTTAATTTCATTTAAATTCGCCCATCTTTTAGTATTTATAACCTTTGCTTCATAGACTTTATTTTGCAATCTTTTTAAATCATCTTCTAAATCTTTATGCTTATCTTTAAAATCTTTTAATTTAGTAATTAAATCATTATATTCAAGCACAACATTTTGATAATCTCTAATTTTTTGCAAAAATGCAGTAGGTGGAATAATATTACTTTGCTTCATCTCTGCTAATCTTTGTTTAATTTGCATAATACTATCTTTATTAGCGTCTATGATTGATTTTTTACTATCTATAATTTTTGGTAAAGATAATAGATTTTTATTTACTTCGGCTAATTGACCTAAAGTTTTTTCAAGACTTTTAACAATTATTGGAGATTTACTAGCACTTACTAAGAATTTGTTATTTTCTCCTAAACACTCTTTAACAACTGCAATATCACTAACTTCTATAGTTGTATTAGTTGTGAGCGTATCTATCATTACTTTATTTGCTATGATTTTACCGCCTAATGCGTGTTTTACTCTTACATTTTTTCCTATAATAACGCCATTTTCAAGCCTATTTACTTCTATATCTTCGCCTTCGCAATAACCCCTATGCACTTCTATATTGATTTTTTTCGCATAAATCTTACTTTTTGAATGAGTTTGTCCGCCTATATTTGCAATCTTTGCTTTTACTACTGAATTTTGAGCGATATTTCCTTTTACATTAAGTGTGCTTACTTCTATACTAAGATTTGCCCCTACTGCGTCTTTTAAATAATCTTGTTCATCAACATTTAAAGTAATATCTTTATTAATACCTGCATCAATTGAACCTGTTGTTTTAAATTCCACAGCTTGAACGCTAACACTATCTTTTATATCATACAATTTATCTCTATAAACAAAAGTTACATAGCCATTTATATTTGCATAATACTTTATACTCAAATCATCTTCAAGCATTCTAATATTTTCACTAACCTTAAAATCAGGCTCACTTATAATATTAGAATTAGTAGCGTTAATGATATTTCCTTTTAAATCCTTACCATTAACAGCCTTTATTGGTTTAATAAATTCAATTATTAATTCATCTTTACTAATAGCATTTATAAAACCACGCTGAGAATAATCAATTTTAGCATTTTCATCTACTTTTTTATCTTTATAATAAAGCTTAGTTTCTGAATTAATAGCATTAATTGGCTCAATCCCCTTAGCTAAAACTATACTAGCTTCCATAATTTGCTTACTTTCAAATGCCTTTAGCATTTTTACAAGCTGCTCTTGAAAAGTAAATTCTCTAATGCCTAGTAATAAACCTGCTTTTATAAATTTTTTATTAATTAAATCTCTAATATTTTCTATATATTCAGCAAATTCTATTTTATCATCATAATTTATAGCACTAAAATTTGCTACTACCTTAGTAAGATTTTTATTTGTTCCTATCTTAAAATCAATTAATGGAACAATATTATCTATTATTTCTATTTCATATATTTGTTTAATTTCTATATCATCATTAAAGAATTTATCATCGTTAAATACTTCTAATTCGTGTTCTAAAAGAGTTTGAGACATTCCATCTTTAGTGATTATTGTCTCATAATGAAGAACCTTAAAATCTAAATTATTTATATCTTTTCTATATCTATTTGCATAATTTGTTAATTCATCATAAGGTTTATCTGTTTTGATTATGTATTTTTCCAAATTGTAAAGCCTTTATTTTTTTTCGTTAATATACCTAAAAATAAATTAAAAAAGTAAAATGAATGAAACAAGAACTAATAAAAAAATATTTTTTCAATATTTTTGGTATTTTAATATCAAGAATAAGTGGCTTTTGTAGAGATTTTTTACTAGCTAGATTTTTAGGGGCTAGTATTTATTCTGATATATTTTTTATAATGATAAAGCTTCCGAGTGTTTTTAGAACCTTATTTACCGAAGGCACATTTAATCAAAGCTTTTTACCAAATCTAGCCAAGACTAATCGTAAAGGCGAATTTTGTGTAAAGATACTTATAATTTTTATAGCTATACTTAGTTTAATAGCCTTAATTGTTTTTATGTTTTCTAATATCTTTACTAATCTAATAGCCTATGGTTTTGATGATGAGATTAAAAAAATATCAGCACCTTTAATCGGGCTTAATATTTGGTATTTAGTGATTATTTTTTGTGCTTCGTTTTTTGCGTCTTTACTTAATTATAAAGGTAGATTTTTTATAACTAGCATAAGCGCTTCTATTTTTAATTTTGCCTGTGTAGCTGCTCTTTTAATATTTAAAGATTTAGAAAAATTACAATTGCTTAAAATGATTACTTATTTTATTTTAATAAGTGCTTTTATTCAAGTAATTATTTTAATGATTGCTTTAAAGGATAATAAAATCTTTCATTCTATGATAATTTATGTAAAGAATTTAAATCATAAAAATAAAAAAACTTCTCTTAAAGGCTTTTTTAAAAATTTTAGTTCATCTTTAATTGGCTCATCAAGTTCACAATTAAACTCATTAGTTGAAATTGCTCTAGCTAGCTCATTAGCTCACGCAAGTATTTCATATCTTAATTATTCAACTAGACTTTATCAACTCCCACTAGCCTTAATTGCTATTGCTTTTACTCAAGTATTTTTCCCAAGCTTAATTGCTTATATTAAACAAGGAAAAACTAAAAATGCTATTTTAAGTATTCAAAAAATATTTGAATTAATGCTACTTTTATTAATACTTGCTGCATTAACAGGCTATATTTTAAGCGAAGAGATAATTAAACTCTTATTTGAGCGTGGAGCATTTACAAATGAAAACACACTTGAATGCGCTAAAGTCTTAAGACTTTATATATTATGTATAGTTCCACTTGGAATTTCAAAATTATTTTTAGCTTGGATAAATGCAAATTATTTACACTCAATTGCTGCTAAGATTTCAATAATGTCTTGTTTTATAAGTATAATTGCAAGTTTATGTTTTATAAAAGATTTTGGTATTTTAGCCTTTTGTATAAGTGCTAATATTTCTGCTTGGTTTATACTACTTGCTTATCTTTTTGTGTTTTCTTATGCTAGATTTTTTAGTATTTTAAGACCTAGCGTTTGCTTAGGAATTATCTTTATTAGTGTAATATTTGCTTATGTTTTAATATATTTAAAAGGATTTTTAAATGCAATTTTTTAACTCACAAACTAGAAAAAAAGAAGAATTTACATATAAAAATGAATGTATAAATATATATGTTTGCGGTCCAACCGTTTATGATGACGCACATTTAGGCCATGCAAGGTCAAGCATAAGTTTTGATTTATTAAAAAGAGTAATTAAAGCAAGTGGTTTTGAAGTAAAATTAGCAAAAAATTACACAGATATTGATGATAAATTAATCAAAAAAATGAATGAAAGTGGCAAAAGTCTAGCTGAAATTAGCGAAACTTATATTAAAAGTTATGAAGCTGATATGAAAGCTTTAAATGTTTTAGAGCCTGATATTAGCCCAAGAGCAACTGAATATATTAATCAAATGATTAGTTTTATTGAAAAATTGCTTGAATTAAAATATGCTTATAGATTAGATGATGGAATATATTTAAATACAAGTTTAGATAAACTTTATTTAAGTATTTCAAACAAACCTCAAGATGATACTATCTCAAGACTTGAAAATGAAGTAGATAAAAAGAATGCAAGTGATTTTGTATTATGGAAATTTGATGAGAATTATTATAAAGCAAGTTTTGGCACAGGTCGTCCTGGTTGGCATACTGAATGTGTTTGTATGATTTTAGATATTTTTCCTAAATTACACATTCATTGTGGTGGGGCTGATTTGTTGTTTCCACATCACGAAAACGAAGCTTGTCAATGTCGCTTAGCAACTAAAAACGAACTGGCTACTTTTTGGCTACATAATGGCTTTGTAAATATTAATAACGAAAAAATGAGTAAAAGTCTAAATAATAGCTTTTTTGTAAAAGACGCTTTAAAAGAATTTAGCGGAGAAACACTTAGATTTTATTTACTAAGCACTCATTATAGACAAGATTTTAATTACACAATTACTGATTTAAAAGCTTCTAAAAAACGCCTTGATAAAATATTTAGAGTGAAAAAAAAGCTTAATTTAAATGAACTAGATTTAAAAACAATAGCACCTAATAGTGAGCTAAAATCAAAATTAGTTGAAGCTTTAAGCGATGATTTAAATACTTCAAAAGCACTTGCAATTGTAGATGAATGGGTAAATTATGCAAATACTATAAAAGCTAATGATGAGCTTAAAAATGAGTTTTTAGCTATTGTTGAATTATTAGGAGTTGGAGTGATTAATCCTAATGAATATTTACAAAATTGTGATGAGAAATTCCGTATTCAAATTCTAAAATTAATTGATGAAAGAAATGAAGCTAAAAAAAATAAAGATTACGCAAAAGCCGATAGTATTAGAAATGAATTAAGTAATTTAGGCATAAGCATTCAAGATAGCGCTAATGGTGTTGATTGGGAGATTTTATGAATTTAAAAGAAATAGAAAATCAAAATGTATCCCAATTAAAATTATCTTATGTATTAAAAAGGTTTAAGCACTATTTTAAAGATTATAAAATAAGATTTTTTCTAGCAATAATAGGTATGATTTTAGCTTCAGCTGGAACTGCTGGTAGTGCTAAGATTATTGAACCGATTTTAAATAAAATCTTTGTAGAAAAAGATGTAACATTATTATATATCTTACCTTTAGGTGTGTTTGCTTTATATTTTATAAAGAATTTAGGTCTTTATATGCAAACAATTAATATGGGTTTTATAGGTATAGAAATTACAAAAAGACTAAGGCAAAAAATCCTAAAAAAAATCATAGTAATGGATATGAAATTCTTTCAAAAACACCCTAGTGGAGAGCTAATATCACGCTCATTAAATGATATTGGAAGTCTTCAAAATGTGCTTACTAATTTCATTCCTGATATTACAAGAGAAATAATTACAACCTTAGGCTTACTTTATGTAGTGATTTCTCAAAGCCCAAAATTAGCTTTTTTTGCATTTATTATCTTACCTGCTGCTATGCTTCCTATTAGATATTTCATAAAAAAATTAAAAAGTATAGGAATAGCAACACAACAAAATTATGCCGAGCTTACTTCAAGACTAAATGAGATTTTAGGCAATATTGAACTAGTTAAATCATCAAATGCTGAAAAATTAGAACTAGAAAAATACAAAAATAGCAATGAAAATGTAGCGAAATTAATCTATCGTGGAACTAAAATAAATGCCTTTACAAGCCCTATTATGGAGACTTTTGGTGCTTTAGGCGTATCGGCAACTATAATAATAGGTGGAATGGAAGTTATAAATGGCTCTATGCAAATAGGCAATTTTTTCTCATTTTTAACGGCTTTATTTTTAATATATACTCCTGTTAAAAGAATTACAAGTCTTTATGCAAGTCTTCAAACAAACCTAGCAGCTAGCACAAGGACTTTTTATTTACTTGACCTTGAGCCAGAGATTAAAGGTGGAGATGAGAATTTAAATCAAGAAATTAAAAGCCTAAAATTACAAAATGCTAGTTTAAAATACGATAATAAATTAGCTTTAGATAATGTTAGTATAGAGTTTAAAAAAGGCGAAATCACCGCAATTATAGGAAGAAGTGGTAGTGGAAAAAGCTCTTTAGTAAATACTATTTTAAGATTTTATGAGCTAAATTCTGGAGAAATTAAAATAAATAATAACAATTATAAAAATTATTCACTAGATAGCTTAAGAGAAAAAATAGCAATAGTTACACAAAATATTTATTTATTTAGCGATACTATTGCAAATAATATTGCTTATGCAAATGAATTTGATGAAGAAAGAGTAATTAATGCCTTAAAACTTGCAAATGCTTATGATTTTATAAGTGCTATGCCTGATGGAATTTATACTAAACTAAGTGAAAAAGGTAATAATTTTAGCGGCGGTCAAAGACAACGCCTAGCACTTGCAAGAGCGTTTTATAAAAATCCTGAAATAATAATTTTTGATGAAGCAACAAGTGCTTTAGATAATGAAAGTCAGAATTTAATATCAAAAAGCTTAGTAAATATTAAGCAAGATAAGATAATTATTCTAATAGCACATAGATTAAATTCCATTGCAATTGCTGATAATATTTTGATTTTAGATAATTCTAAAATGGTGGGATTTGGAAACGATAAAAGCTTAGAAAATAATGAATTTTATAAAAAATTAAAAGAAAAATTTGAAGAATGTTAAAAGAGATAAAATGAATATAGAAAGTAAAGTATTAAAAAATGGCTTAAAAATTTATGCCATAAATCTAAATGATAATTCAGGTGTAGCTAGTGTAAATATCTTTTATAAAGTAGGCTCAAGTTATGAAGAATTAGGCAAAAGCGGTATAGCACATTTGCTAGAACACCTATCTTTTAAAAGCACAAAAACTCATAAGGCTGGAGAATTTGATGAGATAATAAAAGCATTAGGCGGAGTAAATAATGCTTGCACTAGTTTTGATTACACTCAATATTATGTAAATATCGCAAATATTCATATTAAAAGGGTTTTAGAATTATATTCTAGTATGATGAGTGAGTTATTGTTTAATAAAGATGAATTTTATAAAGAAAGAGATGTAGTCCTTGAAGAAGAGAGATTAAGAGTAGGAAATGATGCTTTTGGGTATTTATATAATGCTATTTATAATTACGCTTTTATAAAGACTAGTTATCATTGGACGCCAATTGGATTTGCTGATGATATAGCAAATCTTACACCTAAAATTGTAAAAGAATTTTATACTAAATTCTATGCACCAAATAATGCTTGTATAGTAATTAGCGGAGATTTAGCTAATATTGATATTTTTAGTATGTGCGAAGAGATTTTTAGTAAAAAATCAGCAAAAAAAATCACGCAAAATAAAGTATATGAACCAGATAGAACAGGTCTAAAAGAAATAGAACTTAGTTTTCCTAATCTAAATTCTAATATTTTTGCTTGTGCTTATAAAATACCTGCATTTAATCACGAAGATTTTGAGTATTTAAAGGCTATTTCAATATTTTTAAATCTTGATAAAAACTCAATTATAAAAAATAAAATGATAAATGAATATAATCTATGTGCTGATTTGGACTTTTACGCACAAAGCTCTAAGAATGAAAATTTATTTATAATTTTTGGAGTTTGTAATGATTTAGTAAATACAAAATCAGCAATAAAGCAACTAAAAAAATTAATTAATCAAACAAAATTTAATAAATTTGATACAAGAACAATTTATAATCAATTAGAATTAAGCATAAATCAAGTAAAATCCAACCCAAGTGCTTTAGCGAGTGGAATTGGTAAATTTGAATGTTTTGGAGATGTAAATGTATTTTTAAATTCTCTAACTTCAAAAGAATTAGATTATAAAATTTTAAACCAAGTTTTTAAAAAATATCTAAAAGATGACAATTTAACTCAAATAATTTTAAAGGAGAAAGTATGAAAAAAGAAATAATAGGTGCAATGACAGCTTTAATAACACCATTTAAAAATGATAAAATTGATGAACTTAGTTATGAAAAGCTAGTTAAAAGACAAATAGCAAATGGAATTGATGCCGTAGTTCCTGTTGGAACCACAGGAGAAAGCCCAACTTTAACTCACGAAGAGCATAAAAGATGTATAGAAATCGCAGTAAGTGTTTGTAAAGGAACAAATACTAAGGTTTTAGCAGGTGCAGGCTCAAATGCAACTCACGAAGCAATATCTTTAGCAAAATTTGCTCAAGAGTGTGGAGCTGATGGGATTTTAAGCATTACTCCATATTATAATAAACCTATGCAAAGTGGATTATATAAACACTATGAAGCTATTGCTAAATCAATTGATATTCCTATTATGCTTTATAATGTTCCAGGAAGAACAGGTTGTGAAATAGCTAGTCAAACTATAATTGAACTTTTTAGAAATTGTCCTAATATTTACGGAGTAAAAGAAGCAAGTGGAAATATAGATAAATGCGTAGATTTATTAGCAAACGAGCCAAAACTAAGACTTGTAAGTGGAGAAGATAGTATAAATTATCCTATTTTAAGCAATGGTGGTAGTGGTGTAATTAGCGTTACTTCAAATCTTTTACCAAATGAAATTGCTAATTTAACTCACGAAGCTTTAAAAGAAAACTATAAAAATGCAAAATCTATTAACGATAAACTTTATAATATAAATAAGATTTTATTTTGTGAGAGCAACCCAATTCCAATAAAAGCAGCAATGTTTATAGCAGGATTACTTCCTAGTCTTGAATATCGTTTGCCACTTTGTGCTCCTAGTAAAGAAAATCTAAAAAGAATAGAAGAAGTTATGAAAAATTATGATATAAAAGGATTTTAATGCAAGAGATTAATTTTAAAGATAAAGTATTAGTAATAAGCGGTGGAACTCGTGGTATAGGTAAGGCTATTGTATACGAATTTGCAAAAGCAGGTTGTAATGTTGCATTTACTTATAATTCAAACGAACAAATCGCACAAGAAATTGTTGCTGATATTGAAAAAACTTACAAAGTTAAAGCTAAATGCTATCCATTTGATATACTTGAGCCTGAAACTTATAAAGATTTATTTTTAAAAATTGATGAAGATTTTGATAGGGTTGATTTCTTTATCTCAAATGCAATTATTACAGGTCGTGCAGTTGTAGGTGGATATACTAAGTTTATGAAACTTAAACCTCGTGGAATTAATAATATCTTTACAGCTACCGTTAATGCTTTTGTTTGTGGTGCTCAAGAAGCAGCTAAGAGAATGGAAAAAGTTGGCGGCGGAAGTATTATTTCAATTTCTAGCACAGGGAATTTAGTTCATATTGAAAACTATGCAGGTCATGGCACAGCAAAAGCTGCTGTTGAAGCAATGGCTAGATATGCAGCAACTGAATTAGGCGAGAAAAATATCCGTGTAAATGTTGTAAGTGGTGGTCCAATTGATACTGATGCTCTAAAAGCATTTACTAATTATGAAGAAGTAAAACAAGCTACAATGAATTTAAGCCCATTAAATCGTATGGGGCAACCTGAAGATTTAGCAGGTGCTTGTTTATTCTTATGCACCGATAAAGCTAGTTGGGTTACAGGACATACATTTATTGTAGATGGTGGAACAACATTCAAGTGATGAATTTACCTAATCTTTTGGCTAGTGCTAGGATAGTCCTAGCACCAATTTTATTTATATTATTAACGCATTCAAATGTGTTGGTTAATACTCACAATATACATATTTCTTGGATAAATTATTTAGCAGCTCTTATTTTTACTATTGCTTCTATAACTGATTTTTTTGA
Organism: Campylobacter sp. RM9334; assembly: GCF_020138145.1. NCBI lineage: Bacteria > Pseudomonadati > Campylobacterota > Epsilonproteobacteria > Campylobacterales > Campylobacteraceae > Campylobacter > Campylobacter sp. RM9334. The sequence goes on along the minus strand of NZ_JACGAX010000010.1, from coordinate 18,979 downwards.
TGGATATATTGCAAGGTCTTGGAATCAAAAAACAATTTTAGGAGAGATTTTAGACCCTTTAGCTGATAAAATGCTTACTTTAGCAGCGTTTTTAGGGCTTATGATGATGGGAAGGGTTAATGAAATTCTAGTTTATTTTATATTAGTTCGTGAGTTTTTTATAACTGGTTTAAGAGTTATGATAGTAGCTGATGGGCTTAAAATCGCTGCAAATATGAGTGGTAAAATTAAAACAACATTTCAAATGTTAGCAATTGGATTTTTACTAATGGATTGGTGGGGAAAAGATATTTTATTTTATCTATGCTTTTTCTTTACTATTTATTCTGGGGCTATTTATGTAATAGAATACGCTAAGGCAAAAAAATGAAGAATATAATTCTCACTTTTATTGTTTTAGCTTTTTGCTTTTGGCATTATGGGGCTAGTTTTTTAGGCACTATTTTAATACTTTCTTTTTTGATATTTTTTCATGAATTAGGGCATTTTTTAGCTGCAAAATACTTTAAAGTTAGAGTTTTAACATTTAGCATAGGGTTTGGAAAGCCAATTTATGTGAAGCATTATAAAGGCACTGATTATCAAATATCAAGCGTATTTTTAGGTGGATATGTCAAGATGAAAGGTCAAGATGATAGCGACCCTACTCTTAAAAATTATGATTATGATAGCTATTCGGTATTACACCCATTTAAAAAGATTTTAATTCTTTTTGCAGGTCCATTTTTTAACCTACTTTTAGCATTTTTAATCTATATAAGTTTAGGTTTTATAGGAGTTGAAAGGCTTAGTCCGACTATTGGTGCGCTTAGCGAATATGCTGATACAAAACTAAAAGTAAATGATAAAATATTAGAAATCAATGGCACTAAAATTAATAATTTTTACGATATCAAACCACTCGTAAATGATAGTAGTATTAATGTAAAAGTATTAAGAAATAATGAAATTTTAGAACTTGATATTAAAACTTACGAAGGCAAAACTCAAAATATTTTCGGAGAAATCATCACAAAACCACTATTAGGAATTGTGCCTAAAAATGAGACTTTTATAGAATATCATAGAGATTTTAGTGTGTTTGCTTGGGCTTTTAAAGAGAGTTTAGATGGGGCTTTTTTAATCCTTGAAGGTCTTAAAAAATTAATATTAGCTGAAGTTAGCCCTAAAAATATAGGTGGAATTATAAGCATAGCCGACACAACTACAATGGCTACTACACTTGGAATTTCAAAACTGCTAATAATCACGGCTTTACTATCAATTAATCTTGGGATTTTAAACCTTTTACCTATTCCTGTGCTTGATGGCGGGCATATAGTTTTTAATTTATATGAGTTAGTTTTTAAAAGAGAAGTAAATCAAAAAGTATTTATTACACTTAGTTATATTGGAATGTTTTTATTATTTTCTTTAATGATATTTGCTACATTTAATGATATAACAAGAATTATTGAAAACCAATAAAGTATATTTTATTGGTTTTTTAATTCTAATAATTAAAACCACTATATATTTTTGCTTATTTTAAATTCTTTAATTTACTTACAATATTTTTAATTAAACTAGACTTCCTATGCTTGTAGTTTTTCTTTATATGAGTTAATTTTTAAAAGAGAAGTAAATAATGTGTTTTTATTATTTTCTTTAATGATATTTGCTACATTTAATGATATAACAAGAATTATTGAAAACCAATAAAGTATATTTTATTGGTTTTTTAATTCTAATAATTAAAGCTCACTAGATAAAACTAGGCAAAACTTACATAATTTTATTATTCTTCAACACTCACTACGCATTTATTTTTACCCGTATTCTTGCCAAGATACAAATTCTTATCAGCAATTTCAAATAGTTGCTTATAATCTTTTTGATTAAAATTAGCTATATATCCACCTATTGTAATACTTATTGTTTCTTGCAAATCACTTATCTTTAATTTAAACACTTCTTCTCTAATGTCATTTAAAAATATTTCAGCATCTTTTTTATTATCAATATCTGCAATGATTAAAAATTCTTCCCCACCCCATCTACAAATATTAATATTAAAATCAGAATATTTTTTATACTTATTGATTAAAACTATAGCCAACATTTTTAGCACAATATCTCCGGTTTGGTGACCATAAGTATCATTTATATGTTTAAAATTATCAATATCACATACCGCAATTAAAATTCTTTGTTTGTTATATTTTGATAACACAACATCTTCCATATATTTTCTATTATATAAACCTGTTAAAAAATCTTTATATACAATTTGAGCTAAATCGTTAATTTTTTTACTAGGAATAACGGTTACCAATACACCATAAACCACTAAAAAAACCAATAAAACAGCTAAATTGATTGGATAAAGAACAATATTTGCATTTTTATATTCGTTAATTTCAAAAAATTTATCACTATGTAGCACAATAGAATCTGCTTGAAAATAACTAAGATAAATTAAAAAAATAATTAAAATTGTTGATACAAAACAGGTGCTTTTCTTAAAAAATAAAAATTGCACAAGTATCAAACAACATAATAACAAGTCAAATCCACTAGCACTACCTAAGTAATAAATTGCGATTAGCTGATGGATTAAAACTTCAAAATATACAACGGCATAATAAATTTTTATTTTATCGCTACTAAAATTTGTAATTATTAATACATAAATTAAGGTTGAAACTATATTTACATAAAATAGCTCATATATTTTCATATAATAAAATATAAACAAAAAGGACACATGTAAAATTGTCGCCAAAAGTATGATTAAATAAATATAATCATAAAAATTAATCAGTCTAGATATTAACTGCTTGATTTGAGTTGTCATAATTTTCCTTGTTTAATGAACCTAATATTTGAATAAATTTCTTGTTTTCAACTATACTTAAATTTGCCTTGATTTCATAAATTTCTCGTATTAAATCAAGTGTAATAACATCGTTAATCTTTCCATTTTTATAAACCTTGTTGTTATGTAAAAAAATTGCTTCATCACAATATAAACTCGCTAAATTTAAATCATGTAAAACAACTATGCTTATTAAATCATTTTCAATTGTAATCTTTTTTAAAGCTTCTAATAAAATACATTGGTGTTTAATATCTAATGCACTTACAGGCTCATCAAGTAATAAAATACTTGGGTTTTTAAGCAAAACTTGAGCAAAAGCTATCATTTGTCTTTGACCGCCAGATAAATCTTTAATATTAATATTAGCAAGATGCGAAATTTTAAATTCCTTTAAAACATTAACTGCTTTATTTAAAATTTCATCGCTTATTTTTAAACCTAATTCACTATAAGCACCTAGTAAAACTACTTCTAAAGCACTAAGGTTTGTATGAGTATGAAAACTTTGTAACATATAACCTATATTGCTTTGCCATTTTTTAATATTATCTGAATTAATATTACGATAAGTCATATTATGTTTTTTATCAAGTTGAAAAATAGCATCTAACAATGTGCTTTTACCTACACCATTAGCACCTAAAATAGCATAAATTTTACCTGATTTAAATTCTAGGTTGATATTATTTAAAATAGTCTTATTTCCTTTTTTAATACTTAGATTATTAATTTTAAGCATTTTTATTCCTTAATATAATAAAAAAGAAAAAAGGAACACCAATAAAAGAAGTTACTATTCCTATTGGAAATAAACTACCAGGAATTATCAATTTTGAAACACTAGAAGCTAAACTTAAAAATAAAGCCCCTATTATCATTGAAGCTGGTAAGAAAAATCTTTGATCTTCTCCTATAATAAGCCTTGCGATATGTGGTGCAACAAGACCTATAAAACCTATAACGCCCACAAAAGAAATAGCAACAGAACTAACAAAAGAAACACATAATAAAACTTTAATTCTTAAATATACTAAATTAACCCCTAAAACTTTAGCATTTTTCTCCCCAAGCCTAAATACACTTAAAGCCCAATTATCTTTTAATAAAATTAAATAACAAAATAAAGTAACCAAAAATACTATTAAAATATTCGTATAATTAGCTTTTTGCAAACTTCCAAATAGCCAAAATAATATTTGTTGAGATACTTCAGGACTTGATAAAAATTGCACTAAAGATAAAAAAGATTGAAATAAAAACAATAAAGCAATACCAACTAAAACTAAACTTTGAGTGTTATATTTGTTATTTTTAGCAAAAATAAATAATATTGCAGAGCTTAACAAACTAGCACAAAATGCTCCTAATGGAATGCTAATAAAAGAACTTATAAAACTTATATTAAATGCAATTACTAATGAAGCTCCAAAGCCAGCTGCAGCACTAAGACCTAAAGTATATGGACTAGCTAAAGAATTATTTAAAATAGTTTGCATTAAAGCTCCGCCAAGTCCTAATGAAGCTCCAACAACAAGTGCCATTAATGCCATAGGTAATCTTAAATTATAAACAATATTAACGAAATTCTTTTGTATATCTATATCAAGTGCTTTAGATAATAAAGCTTTACATACAATAATTAAATCAAGTTGAGCTGGTCCTGTAGAAATATCTAGTATAAAAAATACTAATGCTAATAAAAAAGAGATTAGTAAAAATCCCAATCTCTTATAAATAGTGGATTTGTATAAAAGAATTTCTCTACTAAAATTTCTCATCATCAAGCTTTATCATAAAAGTTCCATCAGGAATAATCGGCAAATATTTCTTATGATAATTAATATAATCATCACTTGGATTAATATCACTAAATAACTCAGGATAAGCAGCTTTTGCTACAAATTCTAACATAAAAATATCCCCCAAAGTCCTTAGCATACTATGATAACCACCATAAATTCTATGATTTTTTACTGCGTTTAAATCTTGCCAAGTAGTTCTATTAGAAAATCCTCTTAATCTAGTATTTGCTTCATCAAAACTAATATTATTACCCATTACCATTGAAGTTTTATTTTTCTTAAGCTCACTTTCACGACCTGCTATAATAATTACTTCAGGGTCTTGAACTATGATTTCTTCAGGATTAATAGCTCCCCAAGTCTTAATAAGCCCATCAGCAATACTCTTAGCATTTGCTTTATCAATCAAACTTCCCCACATATAATGTGAATATGTAACTCCATTATCACTAGGGCCATTAATTCCGTATTCTATATAAACTTTTACTTTATTTTTAATATCTTTAGTTCTTGTTTGAATTAATTCTAAACGACTTTTATAATCATTCATAATTTCTTCAGCTCTTTTTTCTTGGTTGGTTAAAATTCCAAAAATTTTAGTGCTTATCTCGTGGTTTTGTAATTTTCCTTCGTGATAATCTACTACTATTATTGGGATATTTGCTAGTTTAATTGGATTTAAAGTATCTTTTAATGTATCATATTGCCATTTAGCTAAAACTAATACATCAGGTTCTAATTCTAATATTTTTTCAATTGACAATGTGCCTGATTCTGCTTCACCAAAATCTGCAATTTTGTCTAAATTAGGCATTACATCTAAATACATTTGCCAAGAAATTGGACTCCATTCACTCCAAACTGCTTTTGAAAAACCAACAACCTTATCAAATGATTTTTCTCCACCAACTGCTAAAAAATCTGTATAGTAAAAACCTAAAGCTATTCTGTTAACTGGGGTATTTAAAGTAATTTCGTTTCCTGTTACATCTTTGAAAGTAATTTCCTTAGCAAACAAGCTAAATGATAATAAAAATAGTAGAATAAATCTCAACACTTCTCCTTAAATTTTAAAGAAATAAAAAAAGGAATTTGCCAAAAGCAAATTCCTAATCATTAAAATGCTGGGATTATAGCACCTTTAAATTGCTCTTCAAGTATCTTCTTAATTTTTTCTGTTTTTATAACCTTTATTAAAGCTTTTACCCCTTCATTATTTTCATTGCCTTTTTTAACAGCAATAACATTTACATAAGGGCTATTTAAATCTTCTAATATTATAGAATCCTTTGTAGGATTTAACTTCGCTGCTAATGCGTAATTTGTATTAATTACAGCCAAATCACACTCATCTAAAACTCTTGGAACCTGTGCAGCTTCTAACTCTTTTATATCAAGATTTAAAGGATTTTCCGTAATATCAATAACACTTCTAAATTTTACTTCCTTATTTGTCTTAATAAGTCCAGCTGCTTCAAGTATGTCTAAAGCCCTGCTTTCATTTGTTGGGTCATTTGGGATATATACTAAAGCATTATTTTTTAATTCTTTAATATCTTTTACCTTTTTTGAATATGCTGCCATTGGAGGTAAAAACACATTAGCAACCGCTACTAAATCAGTGCCTTTACTCTCGTTAAAGTCTTCTAAAAAAGGCTTATGTTGATACATATTAGCGTCTAATTCCCCATCATTTAATGCAAGATTTGGTAGAATATAATCATTAAATTCTACAACTTTTAACTCATATCCAAGCTCTTTTAAATCATCTTTTACATTTTCTAAAATAGTAGCATTTGGATATGGAGTAATCCCTACTCTTAAAATCTCCGCACTAGCGTATAAACAAAATGCTAAACTTAAAGCTAATTTTTTCATATTTTCTCCTTAAAAACTTGGGATTATTTCGCCCTTATATTTTTCTTCTATAAATTTTTTAATTCTTGCATCATTTATAGAATCAACTAAAACCTTTGTCTTATCACTATTAATATTATCAGTCTTAACTACTAAAACATTAGTATATGGACTATCTTTACCCTCAATAATTACCGCATCTTTTGTAGGATTTAACTTCGCTGCTAATGCGTAATTTGAATTAATCACAGCTAAATCGCACTCATCTAAAACTCTTGGTAATTGTGCAGCTTCTAACTCTTTTATATCAAGATTTTTAGGGTTTTTTACGATATCTAGTGGAGTTTTTAGCTCTACATTTTTATCAAGTTCAATAAGCCCTGCAGCTTCAAGTATATCTAAAGCCCTACTTTCATTTGTTGGGTCATTTGGAATATAAATTAAAGCCTTATCTCCTAAATCTTTAATATCTTTAATCTTTTTAGAATATGCTCCCATTGGCTCAAGATGAACTGGTGCAACTGGAGTTAATTTTGTTCCTTTTTGCTTATTGAACTCATCTAAATATGGTTTATGTTGGAAAAAGTTTGCATCTATTTCGCCATCATCAACCGCTAGATTTGGCAATACATAGTCATTAAACTCAACGATTTTTAACTCGTGCCCTTTTTCTTTAACAATTTTTGCAACTTCTTCTAAAATTTCAGCATGTGGAACAGGCGTTGCACCTACACTAATAACATCAGCAAATAAATTTGCACTTAAAGCCAAACAAGCAGCTAAACTAAACAATCTTTTCATAATATCTCCTTAAATAAAATTTCCTGAATAAATAAATAAAATAACTAAAGCTAAAATTGAAATATAAAGATATTTATCCTTACCTTTTCTTAAAGCTTTTTCAACTAAATCCCCCCAAATCTGAACGATTTGAACCAATACAATCAAAACGATAACCGTTTCTACCATAATATCTGTTTTAAATCTTTGATAACCATAGCGATTAGCAACATCGCCAAGTCCTCCACCTCCTACAATTCCTGCCATTGCACTATATCCAATGACTACTATTAAAGTAAGCGTTGCTGCATTAATTAACGCAGGTAATGCTTCATACAATACGACCTTAAAAATAATTTGTATTCTACTAGCACCATAACTCTTAGCCGCTTCAATTATTCCGTAATCTACTTCATTTAAAGCACTTTGCACTAATTTTGCAATAAATGGAGCAATTCCAATTGTAAGTGGCACAATAGCCGCTGTTGTTCCTATGCTTTTTCCTATTAAAAACTTTGTAAAAGGAATTAAAGCAATAATTAATACTAAAAACGGAAAAGAACGGAATATATTTACAACAAAATCAAGCACTCTATAAAAGCCTAAATTCTCATACAAACCACCCTTTTTACTAACAAAAAGAAATATTCCTAAAACAAGTCCTAGTGCAAAACCAATAATAGTAGCACTAATACTCATATATAAAGTCTCTTTTAATGCAGGATATAAAATCTTGTCAAAATGACTTAGAAAATTATCAAAATAATTCATACTTCCTCCCATAAAACGCCACTTTTATTAATATATTCACACACTCTTTGTTTATCACTTGGATTAATATTTATAATAAGTGAACCAAGTGCAATATCATTTAGCTTTTCAATTTTTCCCCAAACTATTGAAAAATCAATATTAAGCTCTCTTGCCATTTTAGAAATTACTCCATCAAGTGCTACTTCTTTAGGGAAAATTAATCTTATATTAAGCCCACTTTCTGGCACACAATCACTCTCATCTAAGAATTCTCTCATCTTCTTACTTGGTTTTAAAAATATTTCGCTAATTTCTCCATTGCCAATGATTTCTCCACCACTTAACAAGCAAGCTTTATCAGCTACTCTTTTAACAGCGTCCATTTCATGAGTTACTAATACAACGCTAATGCCTAAATCTTTGTTTATTTGTTTTAATAAATCTAAGATTTGATTAGTAGTAGCAGGATCAAGTGCACTAGTTGCTTCATCGCTTAATAAAATCTTAGGATTTAGTGCAAGTGCTCTTGCTATTGCAATTCTTTGCTTTTGGCCACCACTAAGATTAGCAGGATATGAATTAGCCTTATCGCTTAATCCAACCAAATCAAGCAATTCTTTAACCCTTTTATCCACATTATCTTTTTTATGTAAAAGTAAAGGCATTGCAATATTTTCATAAGCACTCTTTCTACCCATTAAAGCAAAATGTTGAAAAATCATTCCAACTTCGGTTCTTAATTTTCTTAACTCTTCTTCTTTAAGGTCTTTAATTTCTTGATTAAATACTTTTAATGAACCTGCTTGATAGCTTTCAAGTGCATTTATACATCTTAAAAGTGTGCTTTTACCAGCTCCACTTTGTCCGACAATAGCATAAATCTCGCCCTTTTTAATATCAAGACTTACATCGTTTATTACGCAAGTATTTCCGTAATACTTTTTAAGATTTTTAATTTCAATCATAACTTTCCTTAAAATTTAATTTAAAGAAAAATAAAAATTTTTGAGAGTTTTGTAAGTTGCAAAAATATTTTATCTTTCTTTTTTAGCTTGCTTGCTTTAATATAATTAATTTGCGTCTAGCTAAAAAAGAAAGTCTTTAAAAGCCAGACGCTAGCGCATCTGCATCATCATTTAAAATCCTTTGTTTAAAAATATTTGTTGATTAAAGCAAAAAATATTTTTGATGTCAAGATATTTTTAAAATAATTTTATATTATTTGTTACATTTCGTAACATTTAAAGCTTAAAAGCTATAAAAGAGCAAAAATTTGCCCACCTAAAAAAGCAATCAATTTGCTTAAAATTAGCATTGCTTAAAATTTTTATATTTTCATCATAAGTAAAAGGTATTAAAACATTTTCTAAAGCAGCTCTTTTTTGAGCTATTTCATATCTTGAATATCCTTGCAATTCCTTATAATTTTCGTAAATATCAATTATATTTTTTTGTAAAATTTTATTTTCATAAAGCACTTTTTCGCATAAAATAAAAATCCCATTCTTATTTAATAACTTATATATTTTTTGTAATAAATCTTCTCTTAAAAGTGGTCTAATAAAATGCAAGGTATAAGAACAAATTATCGCATCAAAACTATCATTAAGACTTAAAATATCTTCTATATTTTTATTAATCAAATTAATTTTAACACCTAAATCACTAGCCTTAATTCTAGCCCTATTTAGCATTTGCTCTGAATTATCAAGCCCAAAAAGCTCTAAATCATCTCTTTTTGAAAGTGCTAAAAGTGTATTTGCAGTTGAGCAACCTAAATCTAAAACCTTTGCATTTTTTGGCAAAATCTGACTTAGAATTTTAAAAATTAATTCTTGATTTTGCAAATAATACGGCACACTACGAGTAACCATATCATCAAACACACGCACCACTTTTTCATCAAATTCAAATTGTTTTATTAATTCTTCGTTAAAAACTTCATCTTTCATCTTTAGCCTTTAAACTTAGAGCTTTTATGTCTAAGTTGATTTGTTCTTTTAAACTATCAAAATTATCAAATTTTTTATTCTCTCTAAAAAATTCTAAAAACTCTATTTTAATTTTGTAGAATTTAAAATAGGAATTTGAACTATTTAAAATATGCACTTCTAAAGCCGTATTTAAATCAGTTGAGCGTTTGCCTAAAAAAGTAGCTGCAAAATAACACTCATTATCTAAATAAACCTTAGTAAAATAAACCCCTTCTTTTGGTAAAAAATAATTATCATAATCTACATTAATAGTAGGGACAAAAAATTTAGCTCCTAAACCTTGACCTTTGATTTGTCTTCCTTGAATGAAATAATTTCTACCTAAAAATTTATTCACACTTTCTAAATCAGCATTCAATAAACATTCTTTAATCAAACTTGAATGAACGCTTATATTATCTATTTTAAATTCATCTACGATAATACATCGTAACCCAGAAAATTCTTGCAATTCTTTTGCGTGAGCTTGTCTATTTTTACCAAAATGAAAATCATATCCTGCTACAAAATATTTAAGTTGTGTAAAATTATACATAATATTTTGTGTAAAATTATACGCATTTTCATCTTTTATCTCATCAAGATTTACAAAAAATATTTTGCAATTTAGCAATTCTTGCTTATAAATTATCGGAACTAATTCTCTTGTTTTTTTATATATTATTAATAAAGCTCCATTATCATCAAGCCTTTTTATCAGTTCAAAATGCCCTAAATGTAAAGCATCAAAACACCCTATTGCTAAACTTGTAATATTTTCTAAATCACATTTATTTGCTTTTATTATTTCATTTTGAAAAAGCGTAAAAATATTCATAATTTCCATCTTTTCCGCTAAGTTTTGATTTTGATTTTTTAAGTAAAATCAAACCTAATCTTATTACTTCTTTTTCAAATTCTTCGCAAGATTTAAGCACAGCTTTTTCATCTTTTACCACACCATTTTTAGAACGCTTTACATTAATTCCCACTTCAAATTGTGGTTTAAATAAAATAATTAAATACTTGCTACTTAGTCTTATTAAATCATTTATAATTAATCTAGCTGATATAAAACTTAAATCGCACACTACTATTTCAAACGGAGCTGATTTAAAATCTCTAATATCTGTATTTTCAAATGCTTTTACCTTTGGATTTGCTCTTAAGCTATTATGCAATTGTTTATCTCCAACATCTACACAAGTAACACTTAAAGCATTATTTTCAAGTAATATTTGGGTAAATCCACCCGTGCTAGAGCCAACATCTAAGCAATCAATTCCGCTAATTTTTAATTCAAATTCTTCTAAAAATCCTTTTAATTTATAAGCAGCCCTGCTAACATAAACTTCATCTAATAATTTACATTCATAATCTTGCAGTATCTTATCACTTGCCTTTTTTACTTCATTATTGATTAATACTTTTTCATTTTCTAATAATTCTTGAGCTTTATTTCGGCTTATATTTAATTTATTTGCTACGAATAAATCAGCTCTCATAAAAGTGCCTTAAACTCATCTTCATTAAGTATCTTAATGCCTAATTCTTTAGCTTTAGTAAGCTTACTTCCTGCATCATCTCCACACAATAAATAAGAAGTTTTTTTGCTAACACTTGAGCTAGTTTTTCCGCCGTTTTCTTTGATTATATTTTCATAATATTCTCTTGGATTACTAAGTGTGCCAGTTATTACAAAAGTCGTATTTGCAAATTTATCACTAGATTTTATATTTGTATTTTTTAGCCTTAAAATCTCATAAAATCTAATAATTAGCTCTTTATTAATCACGCAAAAATTAGCAATAGATTTAGCCATTTGCTCTCCAAATCCATCTAATTTTAAATAATCAATCTCATCTTTTAAATACCAATCAAATCCAAATTCACTAGCAACCTTGCTAGCAGCTACTTCTCCAATATGCTCACATCCTAAAGCATTTATAAAACTTGCTAATTCGCAATCTTTTGATTTTTCAATAGAAGTTAAAATATTAGTTATCTTTTTATCAGCAAAACCCTCAAGACCTTGAAAATCTTCGTATTTTAGCTCATAAATACACTCAAATGTGCTGATTTTTTCAAGTTTAAATAACAATTCAATAATTTTATCCCCTAAACCATCTATATTTAGGCATTTTTTACTCGCAAAATATATTAATTGATTTAGCATTTTTGCCTTGCAATTAAGATTTATACATTTAATTAAAGCTCCATCATCTAATAAAGTTTCATTACAAGATGGACAATTTATTGGCTTTGGAATTTTAATTTGTGTGCCATCTCTTCTTTCTTTATAAACACGAGTTAATTTTGGTATAACATCTCCACTTCTAATTATGCTAACGCTATCATTAATCATCAAATCAAGCCTAGTTATCTCATCGTAATTATGTAAAGTTACTGATTTAACTATAGCTCCATCAATATTAGTAGGCTCAAGTGTTCCAACAGGGGTTATTACTCCCGTTCTTCCTACTTGATAACTAACATCAATTAATTTTGTAATTTGCTCTAAAGGTTCAAATTTATAAGCAGCCATAAATTTTGGAAATTTGCTTGTAAATTCAGTGCATTTGCTTAAATCATTTATCCTTAAAACAAAACCATCTAACATCATTTTTTTATTTAATCTATCATTTTGTAAATTCTCATACTCAATTTGCAATTTATTAGCCCTAACAACCTTGCAAAAATCATCTTTTAAAAAACCTAAACTTCTAATAAATTCCATTGCTTCGCTATGTTTTGTAAAACTTAGTGAGTTTTGCCCTATTCCGTGCGGATAAAATTGTAAATTTCTCTTTGCAACTTCGCTTGGTTCTTTAAGTCTTAATGAACCACTTGCAGCATTTCTTGGATTTGAAAATAAGCTTTCATTATTTGCTAATTTTATTTCATTTAACTTCAAAAAATCATCTTTTAAAATAACAATTTCGCCCCTAATTTCAATCAATTCTTTATAAGCAATACTCTTAGGAATTGAAGTAATTTGCATAGCATTTAGAGTAATATCATCGCCTACACTACCATCTCCACGAGTAATTGCGTGAATTAATTTACCATTTTCATAAATTAAGTTTAAACTAGCTCCATCAAATTTTGGCTCAATGAAAAATTCTTCATCTTCTGCCTTTGCTCTTTTTATCCAAGCGCGTAATTCATCTTCATTAAAAACATCTTCCATAGAATACATTCTGCTAAGGTGAGCTAATTTATTAAAGCCATCATTTACATCTTTTAGATTGATTGGCAATACTTTTTGTGTTGGAGAATCAGGGCTTATATCATTTGGATTTAAACTCTCATAATCTTTTATTTTTTTCATAAGTGCGTCGTATTCAGCATCACTTGCAAGTGGATTTTCTCCTAAATAATAAGCCTTTGCCCATTTATTTGCTAATTTAATATTTTCTAAATACTCTTTCATATACTTTCCATTTTTTTAAGATAATTTATCATTGCATTTTGCCCTATTACATCATGAACTCTAATATAATCAGCATTTGAATTAGCGTGAGTGATTAAACTTAAAGCTTCTTTATGCTCACCTAAAAATCTTTTATTTGAAGCTGCCAATAAAATAGGTTTATTTAAGGTCTTAAAATGATTTAGATATTTTACTAAAACTAAATTCTCATACTCACTTTTGCCAAAACCTATTCCAACATCAATTATTACTTTACTTTCTATTTCGCTTAATTTATTTAAAAAGAACTCATAAACGCTATCTAAAATAAAGAATTTAGAATTAGAATTTGAGTTGTTTAAGCCAGTATTATTTATATAATTATCAAAATAATTATTTTGTGAGTGCATTAAAATATAAGTAGCGTCGTATTTTAAAGCTAGTTTTGATAGCTTAGTATTAGCACTAATATCATTTATATATTTAAAGCCAATATCAAGAGCATTTGTTAAACAAATCTCATCAAAACTATCCAAGCTAAAATCTATCTTATCGCATAATTTATGTTCTTTTATTAAATTAAAAATAGGCTTTAATCTATCAAGCTCTAATTTCGCTCCTAAATAAGTAGAATTAGGTCTTGAGCTCATAGCACCGATATCAATAATACTTGCACCATTTTCAATAAACTCATAAGCCTTAGCTAAAAATTCCTTCTCGCTAATCCTAGAACTTTCATAAAAACTATCATCATTAATATTCATAATACCCATAATTTTTGGATATTTTTTGCTTATTTTTAATTCGTTTAAAAATTTACTAAGTCTTATACAAGAAAACTGCTGCAATTTAAGCTTATTAGCTAAATCCTTTGCATTAATGCTATCAACTAGCAAAATGCTATCGTATTTATACTCTCCGCCTAAAATTGTATTTTTGTGATTTAAAACAATTGCACCTACGCTAATTGCGTCTTGTTTTAAAATATTTGCAGCGGTTGTGCTTATATTTTTTATATAAATTATTTGATGATTACTTCTTTTTAAAAATCTATCTAGTGCAAACTCACTTGAATTAATATCTTTAGCCGAGTTTTCATCTAGTAAATAAAAACTAGCTTCTCTCACGCATTATTCCTAATAATAACCTTGAAATTATAATTTTAGAATTTGAATTAAGCTTTGATAATTCATAGCATTTATAAAATTCTTCTAATAAATCACTACTAATATTTATGCCTTGTTTGTAGCATTCTTTAGCTAATGCACTTATAAATTCACTCAAACTCGCTTTATCAACATCGTAATTTACAATATCTAAATACGACATATTTTTAAGATTTAATTTAATCTCATAATTATTTTTATAATTTTCTAATTTTCTTGAAATTAATCTTGATTTAATAGTTGCTAATAAAAGATTTTTTGAACTAACTAAAATCTTAAAATACACATTAGCAGGTGGCTCTTCTAGTAGTTTTAGCATATAATTTTGAGCTTGTATGCTATATTCTTTATATGATAATACAAAATATTTATCATATTCTTCAATCAAATAAGCATTTTGCATAATCGCTTTTGCATCATCTAATAAAAACTCATCACCACTAAAAACCTTGCAGATTTTAGTTTTTTGCCTTAAATCATTTATAAAATCATCAGGGCTTTGAGTGATTATTATCTCACTTCTCAAATCTTAACCTTTGCAAAAATAATAGCGTCTAAACAAGCGTTAATTAATTGAGCAATAGTTATTAGTTTAATATCTAAATGTTCATCACTTGACTTAAGACAAAAAGAATTATCATATTCTTCATCTAATATAAACATTAAGCTATCTTTTTTATTTTTAGCAAGTTTTGCCATTTTTGAACTATCCTTACCAAAATAAATATAAATATAACCATTAGGATATGCTAGACTTAAAACATCATCAAGTAAATCTTCATTCTTATCATAATTATCAAGTTTAAAACCTTTTAAGCTAAAAAATGGCAACAATGGTCTAGCACTTTTTGCATTTACAAGACTTAAAAAATACTCCTCAAACCAAGCTCTTTCATCATCGCAAATTACTATAAAATTTTTCCCATCTAGTAAATAGCTAAGCCTAGAAGATAGCAAAGGGCTTATCTTAAACCTTTCGCTATCTAGCCAACTATAAAGCATACCTTTTTTTTGGATAAAGTCTTTTACAAAACTTAAAAAATCCTGCATTAATCTTCCAGCTTATAAACTTTATGTAGTGTTCTAACTGCTAATTCAGCATATTTTGAGCTAACAATCATAGAAATTTTAATCTCACTTGTTGAAATCATTTGTATATTAATGCCTTCATTTGCCAATGCTTCAAATGCAGCACTAGCAACACCTGAATGAGTTTTCATACCAACTCCAACTACTGAAACCTTAACTATATCGCTATCGCTTTCTATTACTACATCACTACCTAAAAGCTCTCTCATAGCTTCACTTGCATTTTTTAATTCATTTTGTGGCACGGTAAAACCCAAATTAGTAGTTCCATCATGACCTACATTTTGAATAATCATATCAACATTAATGTCTTTTTTTGCTAAAGTTGTAAAAATACTAGCAGCAATTCCTGGCTTATCTTCAATTCTTCTTAAAACTATTCTTGCTTGATTTTTATCTAATGCTATTCCACTAACTAATGCTTGTTCCATTTTTTCCTCGCTTGTTATAATTGTTCCACTATTTTCATTAAAGCTACTTCTAGTAACTAATTTTACATTTAATTTTTTTGCTAATTCAACGCTTCTATTTTGTAAAACTTTAGCACCTAAACTAGCAAGTTCTAACATTTCTTCATAAGAAATTTTATCAAGTTTTTTAGCCTTTGGCTCAATTCTTGGATCAGTAGTATAAACCCCATCAACATCTGTGTAAATCTCACACAAATCAGCATTTAAAGCCCCTGCAAAAGCAACAGCACTCAAATCACTTCCCCCACGACCAAGTGTAGTAGTATTTCCATTTGCTGCATACCCTTGAAAACCAGCTATTACAACTATTTTTCCACTTGAAAGTTCTTTTTTAATTCTAGTTGCATCAATATCAATGATTTTTGCGTTTGTATAATCATCTGTAGTTAAAAGCCCAGCTTCTTTACCACTTAAAGAAATCGCATCATATCCTTTTGACATAAGTGCAATAGCAAGTAAAGCAGCAGTTTCTCTCTCACCACAAGAAAGCAACATATCTAATTCTTTTTTATTTGGACTTTCTGAATAAAAATTAGCATTATCAATTAATTGATTTGTTCTACCGCTCATTGCAGAAACTACCACAACTATATCTTTATAAGTCTTTTTAGACTTAATAACCCTATTTGCAACATTTTCTATGCGTTCAAGGTTGCCAACGCTTGTGCCTCCGTATTTTTGAACAACTAACATCCTATAAATCCTTCTTTTTGAAAATACTTTAAAACTTTGGTATAAAGTGGTCTTTTAAAATGATTAATATAAGGGTTTATATCCTTATAATCCACAAAAAGATGCTCTTTAAACTCAGGTTCATTGGTATTTAAATTAATCAAGTTATTATCTCTTACTTTAACTAAAAAATACCTTTGAGTTTGCCCATCAAAATTATATTTTTTCTTAACAGCTTCGTTAGGAAATTCATAGCTTAACCATTCAGGATATTCAGCAATGATTTCAAATTCTTTTGTGCCTAATTCTTCTTCAAGCTCTCTTATCAATGCTTCTTTTGGACTTTCTCCATCATCAATCCCACCTTGCGGGAATTGCCAAACATCAATATCAAGTCTTAAAGCCACTAAAATTTTACAATTTAATGGGTATTCTTGAGACAAAACAATAGCTGCTACATTTTTTCTAAATCTTTTTTTCATCAAATAACCTAAAATTAATTTCACACGATACTATCAAGAAAAATTTAATTAAAAGCAACATTTTTACTAAAGAAATAATTATTTTTTGCCGATATGAAGCTTATGATTTTCAAGGAGAAAAAATGCAAATAAGTGCTAGAAATATAACTTTATCTTATCAAGCAGCAGCTTCTTTTAGTAGTAAAGATGAAGCACAAAAAAACATTAAAGATAGCTTAAAAAACTACGGCGTAAATCTTAGCAACGAAGAATTAGACAAACTCACAGCAAAAGGCGAAAATGATAGTTTTTTTGCAATGAGTTTTGAGATTAGTATCACAGAAATTAGCATTCAAGGTAATTTAAACGAAATTGCAAATAATAGGGGTAATATTAAAGAATTTTTAAATAATTTTAAAGATTTAGTTAATGATAATTTAGATAGCAATAGTGCTAAAAATTTATTATTAGATAATGCAGAATTTGGTTCAAAAAATACTGCAAAAAGAATGGCAGAGCAAATCCTAAAAAATGCAAATAATGATGCTAATAAACTAAGATTAGGTAAAGATGGATTATTAAGTGGCTTTAATGAAGCATTAAAAAGATTTAATTTCGGTGATGATTATATGAGTTTAGCTAATAAAACTCTTGATAATGCTATCAAAATGATAGATGAGCAAATCGCTAAACTAGGCGAAAATTTATTAAATTTCAAAGCATAAAATGAGAATTTATATTCATATTCCATTTTGTGCTAGCAAATGCTCTTATTGTTCTTTTGCTAGTTTTACAAATCAGCAAAAAATAAACGAATATTTTAAAGCCTTAGAATTAGATTTAGCAAGGTTTTTACCATTTTCTAAAGATATAAAAAGCATATATTTTGGGGGTGGAACTCCAAGCTTTATAGACGCAAAATACTATGAAAATATTTTTAAATTATTAAAGCCTTATATTAATAATGATACAGAAATCAGTGCTGAAGCAAATCCAAATTCTTTAAGCTTAAATTGGCTTAATACTATGCGTAATTATGGATTAAATCGCATAAGCGTTGGGGTGCAAAGCTTTAATGATGAGAAATTAAAATTTTTAAACAGAGCTCATTCTAGCAAACAAGCTATAGAAAAAATCAAACTATTAAAAAATGAAAAAATATCTTTTAGTATAGATATAATTTATGGCACTTATTTAGATGATTTAAATATGCTAAATGATGAATTAAAAGTCATAAAAAGCCTAGAATTAAATCATCTTAGTGCTTATACTTTAATTTTAGAAGATAATACCCCTTTTCAAAATAAAACCGAGTATATTCAAAAAGATGATGAGTTAAATTGCTATTTTTATGAAAATTTGCAAAAAATCGGGTTAAAAGCTTATGAAATAAGTAATTTTGCAAGTTCTAGCGAATATGAATGCTCTCATAATAAAGCTTATTGGAGTAAAGAAAATTACTTAGGCATTGGACTTTCAAGCGTTGGCACTAGCGATAATATTCGCTATACAGCAAGTTCAAACCTAAATGAATATATAGCAAATCCATATTTTAGAATTAAAGAAAGTTTAAGCCCAAATGACATTAGACTAGAAAGCATTTTTCTAGGACTTAGATCAAATGTAGGAGTAGATATTAATCTTATTAAAAATAAAAAGAAATTAGATGATTTAAAAGATTTGG